>CBINJL010000009.1:0-15248 GCA_966250925.1 uncultured Opitutus sp.
CATCACCAACAATGCCGCCATGACCGGAGCCCTGGCCTATCTGGAGTAGCGGTGGGGACGGCTCGACATTCTTTTTGCCAATGCCGGCATCAACGGACTCTGGGCGGGCATCGACGATCTGACGGCGGAGGATTTCACCGACACGATCGCGATCAATCTCATCGGCACCTATCGCACACTCCGACTCGCCGTGCCGCTGATGCGTCGTTCCGGCGATGGCGGCGCGATCGTCGTGACTTCCTCGGTCAACGGCACGCGCATGTTCAGCAACACCGGAGCCACCGCATACTCCGCGTCCAAGGCCGGCGTAACCGCGATGGCGCGCATGCTGGCGGTCGAGCTGGCGCGGGATCGCATTCGGGTGAACACGATCTGTCCCGGTCGCATCGACGCGGAGATCGAGGACAATACGGAAAAAGTCGATCTCGCCGACTTGCGGCGCCGGGTGGAGTTTCCCGATGGAGAAATCCCGCTGACCGGCAAGGCCGCCGGCACCGCGGGCCAGGTGGCGGAAGCGGTGTGGTTTCTCGTTTCCGACGCCTCCACGCACACGACCGGCACGGAACTCTTCATCGACGGCGCCCAGTCGCTGTTCCAAGGCTGACGACGGCGGGACGTCGATTCGGAGGTTGCCCACGAAATCACATGAACAGGCACGAAAAGAAAACAGGATGAGCCGTCTCTGCTGGTTTCGTGTCTTTCGTGTGATTTCGTGGGCGAATCATGATCTTCGGGCTACTTATGGATGACTGAGCTAACGTGGCTTGTCGCCGGCGGGTGAACGTGGTTTCACCGTTTCGCATGTCCTGGCCGGCGCACACGATTCACTTCATCGACTTCGAAGGCAGCGTCGCGTCGGGGATTCTTGAATACGGCGTGGTCACGTTGCGGGGCGGAGAAATCATGGCCACCGCCACGCGGCTGTGTCGCGCCACCGGCCGGGTGCGACCGGAAGACGCGGCCGTGCATGGCATCGAGGCCGGCGCGGTGGCTGACGCGGCGCCGTTTGCGGATGAGTTCGAACGTTTCACCGCCTTGCGGGCGAGCGGTCCGCTCGCGGCGCACTTTGCCAACGCCGAAAACACGCTGATAAAGAGCGTCTGGGCCTACGGCCGCCAAGCCCCGGATTTTTCACGCTCGGACTCCACTACCCAGGAGTGGGGGCCGTGGATCGATACCGGTCGCCTTTATCCGCAGCTTTTCACCGGTCTGGCCTCGGCGCGATTGGAGGAGTTGGTGGCGCGGTGCGGATTGCAGAACGAGCTGGATCGGGTCGCCCTCGCGGCGTGTCCGCCGGACCGTCGGCGTTATCATGCCGCGCTCTACGATGCACTGGCGGGAGCGTTGTTGCTGCGCCGCCTGGCCACCGAACCGGAGATCGCCGCGCAATCGCTCGCCTGGCTGCTGACCATGAGCACGCTCGATCCCGCCAAACGCGAAGCGATGACCCAGGACGAATTGTTCTGAGCGTGTGCTCCGCATTGAAATTTAACGCCGAGACGTGAAGTGCGCAAAGCACGCCAAGAACGGCGGAATCAGGGGTTAAACTGCGCCAGTCAGACCCGTAGCGCGAGGCTTCAGCCCGCGCTTGTCCGGGTTCGATTGCGACCGATTTCGCCAGACCTCTCAACGTGAAGCAGCGCGGGCTGAAGCCTCGCGCTACGGTGGTTTCAGCCCGACCTCAGTTGAACCGGCGAAGGCCGAGTTTTTGCAGCAGGAGCAGCGCGACAAAACGAGGATTGGTGCGGAAGTAACGTCCGGCCAGCCGCCGCGGTTCCTGGGTCAGACGGAAAAACCATTCGAGGCCCGAACGCTGCATCCAGCGCGGCGCCTGGGCAACCCGCCCGGTGTGAAAATCAAACGCCGCGCCCACGCCGATCAGGGTGCCGCAGTCGAGCTGCGGCCAGGCGCGCGCCATGAAGCGTTCCTGCTTGGGCGTGCCGAGACCGACCCAGATGACGTCGGGGCGCAGCGTGGCGATCTCCTGTTGCCAGGCGGAAAACTCGTCCGCCGTGAGCGGACGGTAGGGCGGGGTGTGCGTCCCCAAAATCTGGATACCCGGGAAACGCGCCTCTAGGCGCCGGCGCAGCAACGGCGCCACGCCGTCCGCCCCGCCGTAGAGATAGTGAGTCAGGCCGATGGCGCGGCCGGCATCGCAGACGGAGAGCATGAGGTCGGGACCGTAGACGCGAGTGGTGCCGCGTGGTCCCAGCCAGACCATGGGCATGCCGTCGGGGGTGACGAGCCAGGCGCGCCGGTAGATTTCGCGCAGCGCGGGATCGTCCTGACATTCGATCACGCCATGCACCCCGGTCACGCACACGTAGCCGCGGCGTGTGGGACCGTGGGACGAGAGCACGAGTTCGGTTGCGAGCGGCAGCGTGAGCGCGTGCACGTCGACGCCGAGCACATTGAAGCGGGGCACGGTGGCGGCCGTGCTGGCAGGCGCGGGCGACGGAGTCATGCGCCGGGTTCCTGGGCGGGCCAAAGGCCTTCGAGCGGATCGTCGGCGGCCGCGGCTTCGGTCTGCCGGGCGCGGGCGGGAAGTTGTTCAAAGGCGCCGCGCACGCCGATCGCGATGCCAAAATCCGTATCCGTTTTGCTGAGACGATGCATGAATGCCTCCTGTTCGGGCGAAGGCAGGCCGATCCACAGGAAGTCGGGTTGGGCGAGGCGAATGGCGTTGAGGGGCAAGGCACCGACATCGGATTCGAGCGGCAGGGGACTGTGCGTGCCGGCGACGATGAGGCCGGGATGACGCGCCAGGAGGCGGTCGGCCAGCGCGGTGGCGGTGCCGGGTTCGCCGCCGTAGAAAAAATGGGTGCGCGACCCGTCACGGGTGGCATGGCAGACGGCGTCGAGCAGATCGCGGCCATTGACCCGGCCGGTGCGCCGGTAGCCGGCGAGACGGCCGAGCCAGGCCAACGGACCGCTGTCGGGCGCGTTGATCCACGCGCGGTTGAGAATGGCGCGGTGTTTGGGCAGGCGACGGGCGCAACGCAGCGAATCGGCGTCGCAGAGCGTCACGCAGCGGCGGTGCATCGCGGCCGGTTGGGCGAGCAACAGCTCGGCCGTTCGCGCCAGATTGATGGCGTGAAGCTCCACTCCGAGCACGTTGTAACGCGGCAGATCCACAGGAAGGGCGGAATCTTTTCGGTTCCGGGCGCGGACGCAAGTCGACGCCGGAAGCCGCACCGCGGCGACAGGATAGGTTAGGCGCCGGAGGCTGTCGCCACGCGGGCGAGCAGGTCGGCGGGCGCGAGGTCGGCGAGCGAGGTCAATTGCACGGTCGCACGTTCGAAGACGCAGTGGCGCGTGCTGGGATTGGGCACGACGACGACGGGAAGGCCGGCGGCGCGGGCGGCGAGATGGCCCGGCACGGAGTCCTCGAAGGCAATCGCTTCGGCCGGCGCGACGCCGAGCGCGCGACAGGCGGTGGCATAAACATCGGGCGCGGGTTTCGGATGCGGCACGTCGTCGCGGCAGACCACGGCGGCGAACCGGTTTGCCAGTCCCAGGCGTGCGAGGTGGCCATCCACGTGATCGTGGTGGGAGTTGGAGGCCACGCCGAGTTTCAGGCCGGTGGCGTGAGCATGATCAAGCAGCGCCTCCACGCCCGGGAGGATGAGTTGACGGCGGATGATCTCGCTTTTGCACGATTGGAATTCGGTTTCCAGATCGAGTCGGTCGATTTCGGCGGCGAACGCTTCCCACGGATCGAAGGCGACGCCCTGATGGCCGATGATGGCGTGACCGCGGGCGCGATCGAAGACGAGTCCGCGCCGCGCATGGACTTCCGCCCACGCATCGATGAGTGGAGTTTCCGTATCCAGAATAAGGCCGTCGAAATCGAGGACGAGGGCTTTGATCATGGCGCAAGGTGCGCGCGATCGCGTCGGCGGGGCAAGCGGTTTGACCGGTGTGAAACGCAATCGAGGCTGGCAAACGGGATTGCGGCCGCGGCGGTTTTTGCGACCGATGGAGTCATGCAACACACTGAACCCACTGTCGGCCGTTTGCATTGTGGCGCCCTGGCCGGCCTCACCCTCCTGCTCGCCGCCGCTCCCATGACGAACGCCCGCCCCGAGACCCGCAACCGTGCCGAAATCGCCGACGCCTATAAATGGGACGTCGGCGCGATCTACTCCTCGTGGGCGGAATGGGAAGCCGACATGGCGGCGTTCGATGCGATGATCGGCGATTTCGCGGCGCTGCAGGGCACGATCAAGACCGGAGATGCCGCGAGTCTCGCGCACGCCTACGAACTCGCCGATGAGCTCGGTAAACTTCAATACAAGCTCTATCGTTATCCGCAGCTTCAGCGCGACGTCGAGATGACCAACTCGGAAGTGTCGGGCAACTTCCAGCGGGTGATGGCACTGTTTGCCAAGTTCGGCACTGCCACCTCCTGGTTCACGCCCGAGCTGCTGGAACTCGAGGAGGCGCAGGTGCGCGGCTGGATCGATACGGAACCGCGCCTCACGCCCTACCGGTTTCCGATTCTGGAAGCGTTTCGTCAGGCCGAGCACACCCTCGATGCCGACGGCGAGAAACTGCTGTCGTTCGCGTCCCAGTTCAACGGCACGCCGCGTTCGATTTATCAGGAGCTGAGCACGTCGGACATCGCATTTCCGACCATCAGCCTGAGCACGGGCGAGGAAGTGAAACTCAGCTACGGCGGCTACACCAAGGTGCTCGATTCGGCGCGGGCGCAGGAAGATCGCCGGGCGGCCTTCGAAGGCCATTACAAGACTTACGCGGACAACAAGAATACCTACGCCGCCATCTACAACGGCGTGCTGCAACGCGACTGGTTTGCGGCCCAGGCACGTGGTTACGCGACCACGTTGGAGGCGGCGCTCGATGGCAATCACGTGCCGATCGACGTGTATAAAAATCTGGTGAGCACCGTGCGGGCCGGCACCGCGCCGTTGCAGCGTTATCTCGCGGTGCGCAAGCGTATGCTCGAACTGGATACCTACCATCTCTACGACGGTTCGCTCGCGCTGTTGGCGGACGATCGCACCTACGCCTACGACGACGTGAAGGCGACCGTGCTCGAATCAGTGACACCGCTGGGTGAGGAATACCGCGATCGCATGGCCGAGCTTCTCGACGGGCGGTGGCTCGACGTGTATGAAAACGACGGCAAACGCAGCGGCGCCTACAACGCGGGCGTGTATGGCGTCGGCACCTATATGCTGATGAATTACAACGACACGCTCGATGCGGTATTCACCTTCGCACATGAGGCGGGCCACGCCATGCACACGCTGTTGTCCTACGATGCCCAGCCCTTTGCCACCGCCAGCTACACCATCTTCGTGGCCGAGGTCGCTTCGACCACGAATGAGCGTTTCCTGCTGGAGCTACTGCTCAGCCGCACCGTGGACCCGAAGGAACGCTTTCTTCTGTTGCAGCAGGCGATCGACGACATCGTGGGCACGTTCTACGCGCAGGTATTGTTTGCCGATTACGAGTGGCAGGCGCACCAACGGGTGGAGCAAGGGCAGCCGATCACGCCGGACAGCCTGTCGAAGATCTACGCCGATCTGCTCGACGCCTACTACGGCGATGCGGTGGAAAAGGATGAACTCTACCGCTATACCTGGACCCGAATCCCGCACTTCTACAACTCGCCGTATTATGTTTACCAATACGCGACCTGCTTCGCGTCCTCGGCCCAGTTGTTCAAGGCCATGACGACCGGAAGCGAAGGAGAACAGGTGGCGGCGCGCGCGCGTTACATCGAGCTCTTGCGCAGCGGCGGCAACGACCACCCGATGGAGCAGTTGCGCAAGGCAGGGGTCGATCTGGCCAAGCCGGAAACCATTCAGGCGGTGATCGACCAGATGGACGAACTGGTCAGCCGGCTCGAAGTCGAAGCCGAGCGGATCAAGCAGCTTTGAGTCTGGAAACGACATGCCCCGGCCGCATGAAGTCGGCCGGGGCATGGTGCGAAGAAGTGCGGATGCTTATTTCCGCGTTCCGAGAGAGTTAACGGCCGACCTGTTTCTTGAGTTCGCCGCGGGCCTTCTGGGTGTGACCCTCGATCTGATCGCGCAGGCCGTCGGCCTGCATGCCGGGTTTGTTGGTCGCTTTGCCGATGGCCTCCTTGGTGTGGCCTTTGAGATCTTTGACGGTGCCTTCGGTTTTGTCGCGAGTGCCTGATTTCATGATAGTATTCCTCCAGAATTTGAGGGTTGGGGATGATGGGTTCAGGGAGTAAATCATCACAACTCGTGCCGGGCGGAGGTTGGATTGCCCAAGTGTTTGAATCCCAATGAGGAGTCGAAATATCAGCACGGTGGGTTAAATTCAAAAACCTGCGGAACGCCCGGCCGCGTGAGTCGTAATCGTGCCGCTTGCATGGCGTGGGTCCGCAGGGGTTTGGGAACCGGTTGGGCGGAGGTCGGTCGCTGAGTTGATTCCCCTTACCCTCAACCCACGTTGAAAGGAGCCATCATGAGCCAAGCCCGAAATCTCCCCCGCGATCCCGGCGCCGAGGACAAGCACATCAAGCAGCAGGCGGCTGAAAATCGCGGTGACCGCAAACAGCAGCGCATCGAGCAATCCGGTTTAAAGAGCCGCATCCGCGGCCACGTCTCCGCCCGCACCCGCCGCGAACAGGCCAAGAAGGACGCGCGGACGTAAGATCTCCGCAGGGTAAATATTGGCCGCGCGGGCTTCGCCGCTGTGGAGTGGTCTGGTCGCTAGGTAAGATATCGCGGCTTGGACGGCGCTGTGGCTTGCAGGGAATCGTCGAAGGGCCACGATGGCGCTGGTTTCCGCCAGTCCCGCCACCGAGCTGTGGCTTGCAGGGAATCGTCGAAGGGGCCTTGATCAAGGTCAGAAGCTCCGGGGAGAGTTTCATGAATCCGGAGAATGTTCAGTTCGTCGAGAGACTCAATCCCTCGAAAGGAAGGAGTCGCGAAGTCGGTGGTCTCTATTTTTCGCCAGGCAGAATTCCTTATCTTTACCCTCAGCTGTTGCCGCGGATGTGCGGAATGCATGTCGCCGGCAGCACGGAATTCGGGGCGGTTACAGTCAGTAAGGGGGTTGGCCCATTTCAAACCCCTGAAACGGGCTGTCGCTGTCGTAGGCGTAAAGCTGGAGATCGGCGTCTGGAATGATCATTTGGCGCGAGTTCGCAGGCGGCGTGTTGTGGTAGCCAATGATTCGATTTCCAAGTCGTCAGTGAGATCATGCAGACGCGCAGGGGCGACGCCCGGGCGCAGTCCCATGGGTTTGGCTTTCACCGAATTTGTCGGTGATTAGCGTAGTTCCAAAATGGCGTCGGAGTCGGATTGTGCGAATGCCTCGATGAGGTCGTGATGGCGGCACAATAGATCGGCCACATACGCCGTGGTGCAATTACCGGTGCGGAGCCAGATGACTTTTGGCGGCGCGCCGCGCAGGACGCTGAATTGTTCGTAGTCGGAGTCCTTGGTAACGATGGTGAAGTGGTGTCGCAGGGCGTAGTCCCAGACGAAGGCATCGTTGGTAGCGCCGAGTCCGCAGGCATGGACATGGGCGGATTCAGGATAAAGTCCCCGGAGTTTTTCGACGAGACCGGGTGGCAGGTTTTCGTCGAACAAAAGCTTCATCCGCCGGCGACAACGAGCCGGCGTTCACGATCAGCCGCGTAGGCCAGACTGGCGCGGATGTCGTTCTCCTCAAGGTAGGGAAATTCCGCCAGGATTTGCTCGTGCGTGAGGCCTGCCGCCAAGTAGTCGAGCACATCATAGACGGTGATACGGAGTCCGCGAATGCAAGGTTTTCCACCGCGCTTGCCGGGATCGACCGTGATAATCGAGCGGTAGTCCATGACGAAAATTCTAGGAGACGCCGGGAGGGAAGCAAGCGCTCCGATGATAAAGTCTTGGCCGGGCTGCTACAGCCAGCCGCGGCGGCGGATGAAGAAGGCCATGCCGACGGTGAAGAGGACGGTGATGCCCAGCGTGGCCGGGTAGGTCCACGCGTCGTCCAGGATGTCCATGTGATCGAAGTTCATGCCGAACCAGCCGCCGATCAGCAGCGGCGGGATACTGAGCGCGGTGAGGGAGGTCAGCACGCGGATGCCTTCGCTGGCTTCGTGGCTGGAGCGATTGAGAAAAACCCGGAACGACAGGATGAGCTGATCCGACCAGCCGACGGCCTGGTTTTCGATCCGCTGCATTTCTTCTCCGAGGTCGCGCAGGTAAGGCAGAATGACTTTGCGCACGAAGCGGGTGTTGCCCTTGGCCAGCTCGGTGACGGTCTGGCGCTGCGGGCGGGCAATCTGGCGAAGTTGACTGAGTTCCTTGCGCAGAGAGAGGACTCGCGGAAAAAGTTCGCTGGGTTTGCTGCCGTGGAGCGCGTCCCACTCGATGTCTTCGATTTCCTGGCGCAGCTCGGCGAGGGCCGGCTGGTAGGCGTCGACGATGTAGTCGAGGATGGTATGGGCGATGCGGTCCGGGCCGCGCACGAGGCGGTTGGGACTGCGCAGGAAACGGTCAATGGCGGCCTGCACGGGCCGCAGGGGCTGGCGGTGAAACGTGACCAGAAAATTTTTGCCGAGGATGAGATCGAGTTCAGTGGTGGTGAACTTGTCGGTCTTGGAATAGTCCACCGCGTGCATGACGAGGTGGAGGTAGTCGTCGTAGGCCTCGAGTTTGGGAAAGGGGCTGTCGGTGGCGCAGTCCTCGATGACCAGCGGATGGAAGGCGAACAGCTCTTCCATGATGCGCCGCACGTGTTTGTCGGACGGGTCCTGCAGGTCGACCCAGATCATCACGCCCGGTTCGGCGCGCAACGTCGGCAACGTGCTCGTGGGCGGATTCTCCACGGCGAGCCGGTTGTTGCGATAGACGAGGGTCGTTACCACGGCAGTTCCTGCCTAATGATGAATGAGGAATGAAGAATGTAGAATGAGCGCGGCATCGGTGGAGGGGGCACGGCAGGTTCTGCCTAATGATGAATGTAGAGTGAGCGCGGTAGTGGTGGGGGGCGGAGGGAGGGTTTCTAAATTCAACATTCTGACTTCTGCATTAGCGCGCAGCGCGTCAGATCCACCGGCGTTTTTTGCACCACCACCACATGAGGCCGGAGATGATCACGGTGAGGCCGAGCACGACGGGATAACCGTAGGCGGTGTGGAGCTCGGGCATGTGGTGGAAGTTCATGCCGAACCACGTGCCGATGACCATGGCGGGCAGGGTGATGGCGGTGAGGGCGGTGAGGACCTTGATGCCTTCGTTGGCCTGGAAGCCGGATTTCGAAAGGAAGAGATCAAAGGAAATGAGCAATTGATCGGAGAAGCCGGTGGCGCGTTCGTCGGTGCGCACGAGGTTGTCGCGCAGGTCGCGAAAATACGGCAGCATGACGGGGCGGATGAGGCGCGATTCGCCGTGGGCGAGGCGGTTGATGACGTCGCGCTGCGGGCGCACGAGGGAGCGCAGTTCGGAGAGCTCCATGCGGGTTTCGAGGAGCGACGGAATGAGGTCTTCCTGGTCGGGCGAGAGGAGACGTTCCTCGAGGCTTTCCAACTCGTCGCGGAAGTCGTCGATCACCGGCTGGTAGAGGTCGACGATGCCGTCGAGGACGAGATAGGCGAGTTGGTCAGGGCCCTTGGCGACGACGCCGGAAGCGCGGGCGCAGCGGGCGAGCAATTGGTCGACCGGCTTCATCGGTTCGCGATGGAACGTGACGACGAAATTGCGGCCGAGAAAGAGGTCGAGTTCGTGGGTGATGAACTTGTCGTCCTTGTTGAACTCGACGGCATGCATGACGAGGAAGAGGTAGTCCTCGTAGTCCTCGACCTTGGGCAGTGAGCTCGGCGTCACGCAGTCCTCGATGGCGAGGGGGTGGAAGGCGAAGATGCCTTCCAGGACGTTGCGGATCTCATCGTCGGTCGGATCGCAGAGATCGAGCCACATGAAGAGGCCCTTGTCGGCGCGCACGAGGCGCAGGGCGTCGATGTCGAGATCGGCGCCCACCTGCTTGCCGTCGCTGAATACAAACGAACGAATCATGCGCGGTGGTGATGCTGGAAAGACCCGCCGGGGTGGCAAGCGCGGTTAAGGCGAAGGCGAGGGAAGGCGGAAGATGGAGTGGCCCACGAAACACACGAAAAGACACGAAAGGGAGGCCGGGCGGAGTGCGAAGGGATCGCCGGTTATTATTTTCGTGTTTTTTTGTGTGTTTCGTGGGCCTTGAAATCCGTTGGCGGAGATGACCGTTTCAGCCGACGGACACGGCGTCTTCGGCGGCGCGGAAGGCGGCGAGAAATGCGATCGGATCTTCGGCCTGCATCAAGGCGTCGCGATGTGACTTCAGGCGCATCACCTTGCAGAGCGCGCTGACGATGCGGAGGTAGTCGCCGGGATTGGTCTTGGGTGTGCCGAGCACGAAGATCAGGCGCACGTCCTCGTTGGCTTTCTCGAAATGGATGGGGCGTTCGCTGCGGCCGACGGCGACGACGATTTCGCCGACGTGTTCGGTGCGGGCGTGGGGCAGCGCGACTTCGTTGCCTAAGCAGGTGGTGTCAAGACGCTCGCGGGCGAGCAGGTCTTTGTAGAAGCCCGCGAAGTTGCGCATTTCGGGATGCGTTTCCAACTGGCCGGCGACGGTCTTGAGGGCGTTGACGCGGCGGGCGCTGCGCACGTTGAGGTTGATGCGAGCAGGATCGATGAGATCGGAAAGTCGAGCTGCCATGGCGAAGGTGAGCTGAGAAGGGACGGGTGGCTTTGACCGAACCCGCTTCGCCGTGGAGACCAGAGAAAGGACGCCCGACTACCGCAGGTTCGGCTGCGGAGGCAGAGGGTCGGTGTCTTCTGGTTGTGGGTCGTTGTTCACGAGGGAAAGGACGGGAAGCGACAAGCAGCAATCATCCCCCGGCCAGAGTCAACGCCGGGGCCCGGGCGGATTCAAAAATTTCCGGCGACGGGCGATCGGGCGGCGCAGGAATGGGATGAACGCACGCGTAGTGCGGACGCTCGACTGCGGCGGACCGACGGAGTCGGTCCCTCCCAGCAAACCATTGGGAGGGACGGCGTCCCGCCGTCCGCGGTGGCGTCGGTCGAATCAGGACTCGTCGGTTTCGTCCGGAGCCGGTTCGTCGTCGGGCGTCGGTTCATCGATCGCGGCCGAAGGTTCGCCTTCCGCAATGGAAGGCGGGGGCAACGCGGTGTCGGTGAGGCCGGCTTCGGCGGCTTCGATTTCCTCTTCGGATTCGACCACCTTGGCGATGGAGAGCAGGCTGTCGCCGTCGGCGAGGGTGAGGAGTTTCACGCCCTTGGCGCCGCGATTGGTTTCGCGGATGGTGTTGACCGGACAACGGATGCTCTGGCCCTTGGCAGTGAGCAGCATGACTTCGTCGGTGTCCTTGACGCCGAGCGCGCCCACGAGGGAAACGGAGCCATCCTTGGGCAGGTCGATCGCGGTCACGCCGGAGCCGCCGCGATTGATCAGGCGGTAGTCCTCGAAACGCGTGCGCACGCCGAGACCGGCCTGGCTGGCGACGAGGAATTTGGCGTCGTGGTTGACGACTTCGATGGCCTGGAGGAAGTCGCCGTCGCGTTTGAAACGCATGCCGGTGACGCCGCTGGTAGCGCGGCCGGTGTCGCGGAAGAGCACTTCGCCGGACTCGGCATCACGCTCGCGGAAACGCACGGCGAGACCGGAATGGGAAACGAGAATGATCTCGTCGGAGCCGTTGGTCAGCACGCAGCCGATCACGGTGTCTTCCTCGGCCAGATTGATGCCGATGATGCCGGAGTCGCGGGTGGCGTTGGTATAGGCGGCGAGGGCGGTCTTTTTGATCTGGCCGCCGCGGGTGCCCATGACGAGGAAGTGGTTCTCGTCGAAGTCGGGCGTGGTGAGCATGGCGGCGACCTTTTCGCCCTCGTCGAGAGCGAGGAAGGATTTCACCGACTTGCCCTTCGAGGTGCGGGTGCCCTCGGGGATCTGGTAAACCTTGCGTGCGAGGCACTGGCCGTGGCTGGTGATGAAGAGAATGTAGTCGTGGGTCTGGGCGGTGAACAGGTGCTCCACGAAGTCGTCGTCATACGTATCCGTGCCGATGATACCCTTGCCGCCGCGCTTCTGGGAGCGGTATTCGGCGACGCGGGTGCGCTTGATGAAGCCGGCGTGGGAAATGGTGATGACCATGCCCTCGTTGGGGATGACGTCCTCCATGCGGAAGTCGCCCATGTCGGGCACGATCTCGGACTTGCGGCCGGAGGCGTATTTGCCGCCGGCGGCGACGAGTTCTTCCTTGATGACGTCGAGCAGGCGGCGTTCGGAGGCGAGGATGGCGCGGAGCTCCTCGATCAGGCGCAGGAGCTGGGCGTATTCGTCCTCGATCTTGTCGCGTTCGAGACCGGTGAGCTGGTAGAGGCGAAGCTCGAGAATGGCATCGGTCTGGCGCTCGGAGAGCGGATACTTCGCCATCAACTTTTCCTTGGCCTCCTGGCGGTTGGCGGAGGAGCGGATGATGCGGACGAAGTCGTCGAGGTTATCGAGGGCGATCTTGTAGCCTTCGAGGATGTGGGCGCGGTCCTCGGCCTTGCGCAGGCGGAACTGGGTGCGGCGGGTGATGACGTCGCGGCGGTGCTCGATGTAGCAGTCGAGCAGTTCGCGGATGTTCATCTGCTTCGGCCGCTTCTGGTCGAGAGCGAGCAGGGTGACGCCGAAGGAGGATTCGAGGGCGGTGCGCTTGTAGAGCTGGTTGAGGATGGGCTCGGCCTGTTCGCCGCGCTTGAGCTCGATGACGATGCGGGTGTTTTCGTCGGATTCGTCGCGCAGGTCGCGGATGCCCTCGATCTGTTTGTCGGAGACGAGCTCGGCGATCTTGAGAACGAGGTTGGCCCGGTTGACGTTGTAGGGGATCTCGGTGATGACGATCTGCTCGCCGCCCGACTTCATCTCCTCGGTGTGGGCCTTGCCGCGCATGCGCACGATGCCCTTGCCGGTGCGGAGGTAGGAATCGATGCCGGCGGTGCCGACGATGAATCCGCCGGTGGGGAAGTCGGGGCCCTTGATGAAGGTGCAGACCTCGTCGAGGGTGATGTCGGGCCGGTCGATGATGGCGCAGGTCGCGGCGATGAGTTCGTCGAGATTGTGCGGCGGGATGTTGGTCGCCATGCCGACGGCGATGCCGGTCGAGCCGTTCATCAACAGATGCGGCAGGGCGGACGGCAGGACGGCGGGTTCGGTGGTCGACTCCTTGTAGTTGGGCACGAAGTCGACCGTCTCCTCCTCGATGTCGGCGAGGAGGGTTTCGGCCAGAGCGGTGAGGCGCGATTCGGTGTAACGGTAGGCCGCGGGCGGGTCGCCGTCGACGGAACCGAAGTTGCCCTGCGGATCGATCAGCGGGTAGCGCATGACCCAGTTCTGGGCCATGCGGACGAGGGTGTCGTAAACGGAGGAATCGCCGTGCGGGTGGTAGTTTTTGAGCACTTCACCGACGACGCCGGCGCACTTGTCGAAGGCGCGGTTGTGGAGCAGGCCTTCGCGCAACATCGCGTAGAGGATGCGGCGCTGGACGGGCTTGAGGCCGTCGCGGGCATCGGGCAGGGCGCGCGAGACGATGACCGACATCGAATAGTCGATGTAGGCCGTCTGCATGATGTCGGTGATATTGGCCGTGGAGAGTTTTTCGTTGGCGGTGAACACGGGATTTTAAAGTAGCGAGTAGTGGGTAGCGGGTAGCGAGTAGGGCTGGTGCGCGCTGGCGGATTAGCGGTTTCGCCTGATGCCGTTGATGTAGCCTTGGAGCAGGCGACTGACCTCTTCCAAATCGGCCTGCAGCGCCGTGGTGTCGGCGTAGCCGAGGTCATGAGACAGAATCAGGTGATAAAGGCACTCGTCGGCCGAACCCTGGGCGATGTTGTAGAAACGGAGTTTGTCGGGGATGGTGGTCTTGCGAAATCCCTCGGTGAAGTTGGAAGGAATGCTGCTCGCGGCCCGGCGAAGTTGAGAGGTGAGGGCGAACAGTTCGTGCTTGGGGAAGCACTCGGTGAGGCGGTAAACGGCCAGAGTATACGTGTGGGCTTTCTGCCAGACGAGCACGTCACGGAAGGACTGTGATTTTTCGGACATAATGGCTACTCGTTACACACTACCCGCTACTCGCTACTCCGGATCAGACGTCCAGGTAGGATACGTTGAGGGCGTTGTCCTCGATGAACTGGCGGCGTGGGGGGACTTCGTCGCCCATGAGCAGGGTGAACAGGGCGTCGGCCTTGGCAGCGTCGGCGATGTTGACCTTGAGCAGGCGGCGTTTGTCGGGGTCCATCGTGGTCTCGAAAAGCTGCTTGGGATTCATTTCGCCGAGACCCTTGTAGCGTTGGATGGAGAGGCCCTTGCGGCCGAGGGTGCGGATGTGGGACAACACTTCCAACGGCGCGTGGAGTTGCGAAACGGTTTCGTTTTTCTGGCCGGCGTTTTCAGTCACGACGTAGCGCGCGTCCTCGGTGGGCGAGAAGCGGTTGATTTCCAGCCCCGCGGCGCGGATGGCCTGCAGGAGCTTGGTCATCTCGGTCGATTCGAAGATCTCGTGCAGGGTGATGCGGCGGGTGATGGCGCCGGATTTGCCGGAGAGGCCGAGGGCGGCGGTCGCGCTGGCGGCGGGCGCGCCGGCTTCCTTTTCCTCGTCATCGACGTCGGCATCAAGGCCCTGGTTGCGGTTGAACTCGGCGCGGGCGCCTTCGTCCATGAGGAACTCGTGCGACTCGTTGTTGCCTTCGCGGATCCGGGCAATGTAGCGCGGCAGGGCGAGCGTTTCCGGGTGATGCTGGTCGAGGTATTCGGTGAGTGACGCGCCGTAACGGGTGACGCCGGTGCCGAGTTTTTCGAGGGCGGCGAGGTTTTCGACGATGCGGTCGATCTGCTCGGCGGCGAAGAGGTGGTTGTCCTTGAGGCGGGTGAGGGTGACGTCCTCGGAACCGAGTTCGAGCAGGATGCGGTTGAGCTGCTCGTCGTTGTCGACGTATTGCTCGCGGCGCTTGCGCTTGATTTTGTAGAGCGGCGGCTGGGCGATGTAGACGTAGCCGCGCTCGATCAGGCCCTTCATCTGGCGATAGAGGAAGGTGAGTAAGAGGGTGCGGATGTGCGACCCGTCAACGTCCGCGTCCGTCATGATGATGATGCGGTGGTAGCGGGCCTTGTCGGGGTTGAAGCCGCCGGCGTCATCGGCGAAACCGATGCCGGTGCCGATGGCGGTGATGAGGGTGCGGATTTCCTCGTTGGAGAGCACCTTGTCGAGG
>CBINJL010000010.1:0-15228 GCA_966250925.1 uncultured Opitutus sp.
GGGCGTTGTCGGCGCGGAGGGTGGCGAGTTCCTGGGCGGCGGAATCGGCGTCGGCGACGAGGCGTTCGTTGCGTTCGCGCAGCTCGGTTTCGGCGGGGCTCGGGCCGCTGGGTGGGGCGGCGGCGGCGCGGAGGGTTTCGAGCTCGGTTTGGAGATTGGCAATGTCGCGATCGCGGCTGTCGAGGGCGGCTTCGGCGATGGCGACCCGTTTGGTCAGGTCGGCGTTGGGCTGGGGCGCGGGCGCGGCACGGAGGTCGTCGATCTCCTTCCAGGCCGCGGCCAGTTCGTCGGCGAGGCGTTTGCGTTCGGCGTCGACGCGGCGGAATTCCTCCAGATCGACGTCGAGCGGGACGGGGGTGAAAGGCGAGGGCGCGGTGGTGTCGGCTGCGTTCGCAGGAGCGGCGGGAGCGGGCAGCGGCTCGGCCAGACGCTGGCGGGCGGCGGCGAGTTCGGCGCTGGTGAGGCGGGAGGTGACGAGGGCCAATTCACGACCGCGGGAGCCATTGGCGGCGGCACGCGAAAGCCAGACGTAGGCTTCAACCAGATCGTAGGCGGGCTCGCTGGCGTCGGCATAAACCAGGCCGAGGTTGTATTGGGCCACGGCGTTGCCGGCGGTGGCCTTGGCGCGCAGGGAGTCGAGCGCTGCAGGGGAGGTTTGGGCGAAGGCCGTGCCGGAAAGCAGGAAGGCGAGCACGGCACCGCGCGCGATGCGGGTCAGTCGAGCGGTCATCACGGGGCGAGAGCTAGGACGGGGGGCCGGCGAAAGCAATGCAGGGAATGGGACGGAGCGAAGGCGGGCGGCGTTTTCGGAGATCATTTACCTTAACGAGGAGGGGGAGCGGGCGCGGATGAAGATTCGGGAGACAAGGACTCGGTCGGCGGGGCGGTGGTGCCGGAAAAGTGCATATCGGCGGCGGCGGCATCCAGTTCGGCCGCAGCTTGTTGGAAGGTCGGGTCCTGACGCGAGTCGACGATGACAGGGGTGCCGGAGGAAAAATCGAAGGTGTGGCCATCGGCCAGCGGCAACGGGGCGGACCCGGATGCGGTGTTCGGGGCGGGGCGGGATGCCGGGACGGAGGCGGTCGTCGACGGCTGGGGTGGAGTCGCGCGCAGGCGCAGAAAATGGGTGCAGGCATACGCCACCAGCAGGACGGCCGCGACGACCAGAACGTAACGCCGACGTTTGCGATGCATGGGGGCAACGCTGTCACGATACGGTCGGCGCTGTCGAATGTGTTGCGCGCCGTTTGC
Organism: uncultured Opitutus sp.; assembly: GCA_966250925.1. Lineage (GTDB taxonomy): Bacteria > Verrucomicrobiota > Verrucomicrobiia > Opitutales > Opitutaceae > Actomonas. The sequence goes on from CBINJL010000010.1 coordinate 1,252, forward strand.
GTCGATCACGCGAGGGAGAGCGCGATCAGCCCCGCCACCATGCCGAGGGCGCACCACAGGCGACGCGGACTGTGGGTTTCACGAAAGACGCGGGCGCCGAGCCAGGCGCCGATGAGAATGCTGAACTCGCGCGCCGGCGCCACGTAGCTGACCGGGGTGAAACTCAACGCCGTGAGCACGAGCACGTAGGCGAGCGGCGAGAGCGTCGCCATGATAAGGATCTCGCGGCGCCGATCGCGCCAGAGCGCCCGCACGGCGTCGCGTCGCGGCCAGGCGAAAGGCGCGACCAGTGCGGTGAGTCCGATGTTGGTGAAGCCATCGAACACGACCGGATTGATGGCGTGAAAAGCGACGGCGTTGCGGTCCCAGACGGTGTAGCTGGCAATAAAACTCCCGGCGATGAGGGCGTTGCCGAACGCGCGGCGCAGCGGCGGCGGCGAAGGTGAAGGCATGGGCGCGGCGCCGGGATCGCCATCGCCGGCAACCGGTGCGGCGGTCGCGGGACGCGGTTGCCACAGGCGTTCGCCGTGGCTGAGGAAGAAGATGCTGACCACGATCAGCAGCCCGCCGGCGAGCCCGAGCGGGGCGGGGCGTTCGCCGAGAAACGCCACCGCGGCGAGGGTGGCGATGACCGGAGCGCTGCCGCGCACGAGCGGATAGACGAACGAAAAATCACCGCTGCGGTAGGCGCGTTGGAGAAAGAGCGCGTAGCCGGTCTTGAGCACGGTGGAGACGGCGATCACGCCCCAGCCCGTGGCATCGAGCCCGAAACCGCCGCGCCAGAGGGCGAACCCGGCCAGAATCGGCCCGTAGAACAGACACATGACCACGCCGACCGCGAAGACAAAGGGCAGGCCGCTGCCGGCCCGCTTGGCCGCGAGATTCCACGTGGCGTGGAGCACGGCGGCGGTAAGCACGAGCAGCAAGGCGAGGGTGGTCATCGAAGGAGGGCGGGAGGCAAACGGGAGTTGGCGAAAACCGAGGGACGGTCGTTAGGAGGAAGGTTGAGTCGTGACGCAGTTGGGCGGCGCGGCAATGTAAACGATTCCTCGCGGCCGATGTCCTCCTATTTGCAAGAAACCAAACGCACGCTGGCGCTGGCCGGTCCGATCATCGTCGGCCAAGTCAGCCAGATGCTCATGAGCGTGACCGATAGCCTGATGATCGGTCATGTGGGCAAGGTGCCGCTGGCGGCGTCGGCCTTTGCCGGCAGCATCTGGGGCCTGTTTTTCATCGTCGGTGTGGGCCTGACGATTCCGGTCACGGTGATGGTCTCGCAGGCGCATGGCAAAAACGACGCGGCGGCGGTCACGCGTTGGATGCGCCACGGTCTGGTGCTCGGGCTGGCCGCCGGGGTGATCGGCGCCGGGTTGATGCTCGCGCTCGGGCTGCAACTGCATCGTTTCGGTCAACCGGCCGAAGTGCTCGCGCTGATCAATCCCTATTACGCGCTCATCGCGATTTCGCTCGTGCCCACCCTGGCGTTTCAGGTGAAGCGTCAATTCGCCGAATCGCTCGATCATCCGGTGGCGCCGATGCTCATCATGCTGGGCGGCGTATTGCTCAACGTGGGGCTCAACTGGGTGTTCATTTACGGACACCTTGGCGTGCCGGCGCTGGGGCTGACGGGGGCCGGCGTGGCGACGTTGATTTCGCGCGTGGCCGGCGTGGTGGCGATTCTCGTCTGGATCGGGCGGGAGGCGGGGTTGCGATGCTATTGGCCACGGCAATGGATGCGCGGTTACACCGCGGAACGTTTTGCGCGTTTGCTCAAACTCGGCGTGCCGATCGCCTTCAGTCTGCTGTTCGAAGCCGGAGCCTTTGGCGCGGCGGCGGTGATGATGGGCTGGCTGGGCGCCACCCAGCTGGCGGCGCACCAGATCGCCATCAGTTGCGCGGCGTTCACCTTCATGTTTCCGCTCGGACTTTCCATGGCCGTGAGCATGCGGGTGGGGCGCGCCGTCGGCGAAGGGCGCACGGCGGCATTGCGTCCGATCGGGTTTGGCGCCCAGGCGATGTCGGGCCTTGTGATGGCGGGGTTTGCCGTGCTGTTTGCGTTGGCCGGCGAGCTGCTGGCCGCGGCCTTCGTGACGGAGCGCGAAGTCATCGTGCTGGCGGCGCGACTGCTGGTGATCGCGGCGGTGTTTCAACTGGCCGACGGCGGTCAGGTCGTGGCGGCCGCGGCGCTGCGAGGTTTGGAAGACGTCAAGGTCCCGACCGCCATCACCGCGTTTGCCTATTGGGGCCTTGCGCTGCCGCTCGCCTACGGTTTGGGCGTGGCCGGCGGACGCGGCGCGACCGGCATCTGGACCGGCCTCGCCGTGGGCCTGATCGTCGCCGCCCTCGCGCTCAACGCCCGCTTCGCCCGCCGCACCCGTTTGTTACCCAATACCTGAATCCTGAAGTAAAGGTGTGTAGCCCGCTGCGGGAGCAGCGGGACTTTTGTGGTGCGGCCGCCGCGTCCCTCCCTGCGCTCCCGCACAGGGCTACAAAACAACCCACCATCGGACGCAAGGACGGTGTGCGTAGAGCGAATCTGGCGCCGATGCGGCCTGGACGCAAAGTGTAGGGGGCGGGCAACTACGCCTCCAGGCGTCGCCGCACCGCGGCGGAGTCAAGTCCGTTGATGATGACGTGTTTCTGGCGTGCGCCTGCGCCGGTGGCGAGTGTCACGGCTCCCTTGGGCAGCTGCAGGCGCTCGGCCAGAAAACGACAGAGTTCGGCATTGGCCTTGCCGTCGACGGGCGGGGCTTGGAGCCGCACCTTGAGCGCCTCGCCCAGCCAGCCGACGACCTCGCTGCGCGCGGCATTGGGCACGGCCTTGATGGCGAGGCGGACGTTTGATTCGGCGGTTGTCACAAATCCTTGGATACAACTTGCGCGGCGGAAAATCGAGCCGCCAGCCGGATTTTCGCCCGCGGTTTCCCAAAAACCCACCAGGCAATGCCGACAATCCTGTTTGTCACGTAATACGTGACAAATGGATCCGAACGGGCGCGTGTGCGCTTGGGCGCGAGGGAAGAAAGTTTGTCACGTATTATGTGACAAAGGGGATCTGGCGTGGGCGTGGGCGGGGAAGTGTTAATGCGATTGGCGGTGGGGCGGGGATTGGTGTTGGGTGCGGGCATGTTGCTCGACTTTGCTCAACTCGAACCCCGGCAGGCCTATCAGTGGATGATTTCGATGATCGTGCCGCGGCCGATCGCGTGGGTGTCGTCCGTCGGTGAGGCGGGGGATGCGAACCTGGCGCCGTTTTCCTTTTTTCAGGGGATTACGTCGCGTCCACCGACGTTGATGTTTGTGCCGGTGACGCAGGTCGACGGGACGCCGAAGGACACGTTGCGCAATATCGAGGCGACGGGCGAGTTCGTGGTGAATCTGGTCTCGGCCGACCTGACTGAAAAGATGAACGCCAGTGCGGCGTCGCTGCCCTACGGCGAGAGCGAGTTTGAGGCCTTTGACATCGCGGCGGCGCCGAGCGAGCGGGTGAAACCGCCGCGGGTGGCGGCGGCGCGGGCGGCCTTCGAATGCAAGCTGCTGCAGATCGTGAAACTGGGCGATGCGCCGGGTGTGGCCAACGTCGTGTTCGGGCGAATTCTGTGCGCGCATGTCGACGATGCGGTGTTGGGGGCCGACGGGCGGATCGATCCGAAGCGGCTCGATTTGATCGGGCGCATGGGCGGCGACGATTACTGCACGACGCGGGATCAGTTTTCGCTGGAGCGGCCGTAACGCGACGTGTTGCGCGGACGTGACGGAATCGTTTCACGCTTTTCAAATCCGGTTCCGGTTCGCAGCGTTTCGCCCCGTGTCCGACGATCCCGCGTTTGCGTTTTCCTCGCCTGCCGTTGTCTCCGCCCTGCCGGCCGAAACGGATTTCCGGCCCGACAGTTGGCGTGGCGGGCCCGGGCGACATCGGCTCGGGCGCACGCAGGACGGGCAATGGTGGTGGGTCGATCCGGTGGCCGGGCCGCAGGTCTTGGCCGGCATCCATGGGGTGACACAGGCGGTCGGGACCGCACCGGTGTTGTCGGCCCTCGATCAAGTCGGATTCAACCTGCTGGTGCCGCCGGTGGCCGAGGCGTTTTGCCGCAATGGCGCGGCGCATCTCGGCGAGTTGAAACTGCGGCAGGCGGGCGACCGGATCATCCGGCTGGCGGGCGTGCAACTGCCCGATGTGTTCGATCCGCGATGGGCCGAGGCGGTGACGACCCGGGTGCGGGCGGCGGTGTCGGCGCCGGGATTGGCGGGCTGGCTCACCGACGACGAACTGCGTTGGGGGGCGGCGACGGCGCAAAGCGATGTGCCGTTGGCGCGGCCGGGATTGTTGCAGGTTTTTTTGAGCCTCGATCCCGATTATTCGGCCTACCATTCGGCCTGGGAGTTTGTCTTCGCCACGCGCGGCGGGGGTCTGGCGCAACTTTCGCGGGACTGGAATGTGAGTTTGCCCAACAAGGAATCGCTGCGGCAACTGACGCGTGAGGACGGCGTGATCGACTCGCCGGCTTACCGGGCCGACCTCGAACGTTTTCAACGCGAAGTCGCGCAACGCTACCACCGCACGACGATCACCGCCGTGCGTGAGGCCGATCCCGGGCGATTGGTTTTTGCCGCGCCGATCGGGCCGGGCACGCCGGCAGCGGTGCGTGAGGCGGCGGCGACGCACGGTGACGCGGTGCTGGTCACTGCCCGCGGCAGCGGTGGCGGCAATGCGCCGGAAGTCTGGTGGCAGGCGAATCCGTGGGCGGATTTCGATCCGACGGCGGCGGGTCGCGACGAGCCGCCCGGCGTGACCGCAGTGGAGCGAGCGTTGCGGCGTATCCGGGAAACTTGGACAGCGGCGCACCGCGATCCGCAATGCGTCGGCGTTACCTGGGGGCCGCACGGCGGCGGCGATCTGGCCGTCGACGATCCGCTCGCCTGCGGGTTGTTCGATGCCAATGGTCGGCGCAATCCCGTCTGGGCTCCGGCCCTGGCGGCGCTGCATGCGACGGCCGCCGCGGTGCGGGCGCGGGGGATTGGTGGCCGGACTTAGCCTTGCGGCCGTGCCGCCGGTGGGATGAGGATCGTTGCCCCGATTTTTGTTCATGGATTCCGCCCGCCTCGCCGACTATCTCAAGCAACGCATCCGCACCGTGCGCGACTGGCCCCTGCCCGGGGTGAATTTTCGCGATGTCACCACGTTGTTCAACGATCCCGATGCGTTTCGGGTGATGATCGAGGCGTTCTCGCTCGATTGCACGCAGCTCAATGTCGACGTGATCGCGGCGATCGACGCGCGGGGATTCATCATCGGCGGCGCGCTGTCCTACCAGTTGCACAAGCCCTTCGCGCTCGTGCGCAAGAAGGGCAAGCTGCCCTACGCCACGATCGCCGAGGACTACGCGCTCGAATACGGCACCGCCACGATCGAGATCAATGCCGACGCCTGCGCGCCGGGGCAACGGGTCCTGCTGGTCGACGATCTCATCGCCACCGGCGGCACGCTGCTGGCGGCGGGCAATCTGTTTCGCAAACTCGATGCGCAGGTAGTGGGCGTGGCGGCGATCATCGATCTGCCGGAGCTGGGCGGTTCGCAAAAACTGCGCGAGGCCGGGCTGCCGGTGCACGCATTGTGTGCGTTCAGCGAGAACGAGTAGAACGCGGCGGGTCTACGGACGGCGGACGAGGAGGTAGGGCGGGGAAATGATTCGAGAACGAGAACGAGTAAGAGAACGAGAATGAGGGGGGCCTTGTAGGGGCTTTGCTTGCAAAGCCCGCGCGTGCGTCGCCGCGGTCAGCGGCGGAGGTGGGAGCAGACGATGCCGGCGGCGACGCCGGCGTTGAGGGATTCGGCGGCGCCGCGGCGCGGGATGGTGATGCGCTGCGTGAGCACGGCGGCCACTTCCGGGGTGAGGCCGCGACCTTCGCTGCCGATCACGATCGCGGCGGCGGGTGGCGGTGCGAGTTCATGCAGCACGATGCCGTGCAGGTCACAGCCGAGCACCGGCACCTGCGCCACGCCGAGGACGGGCGCGAGCTCCGTCGTCACGACACGCATGCGGGCAAACGAACCCATGCTGGCGTTGATCACCTTTTGCGAAAACAGATCGGCGCAATCGGGCGAGAGCAGCACACGATCGAGTCCGAACCAGTCCGCGATGCGCAGCAGCGTGCCGACGTTGCCCGGGTCCTGAATGCCGTCGAGGGCGAGGGTGAAGCCGCGGTCGAGCTCGCCATCCGCGAGTGTCGTGCGCTCCAGCCGGCCGACCGCGAGCACGGGTGAGGGTGTAGGGAAATGGCTGATACGCGCCATGTCGGCGACCGTGATTGGCGTCACCGTCAGCTGTGCTCCCGGCGGCGCCGCCCAGTCGGGCGTCGCGTAAACGGCTTCGAAATCGTGGCCGGCGGCCACCAGTTCGGCGACGACCTTCGGCCCTTCGACCACAAAGCGCGCCTCCGCCTCGCGGTTTTTCTTCAACCGCAAGCCGCGCAGACGGGTGATCTCGGCCTTGGATAGCGACATGAGGAAAACCTCACGAAGCCGGTGACGGAAAGGCAACATCCGCCATTGCATTGTCACGAATGTTACGGCTGCGACACGGCCGGGTGAAGATGTGGTGGCGGGGTGTCGTCGGCGTTGACCGTAACGTCTTCGTCGCGGGACTCGGGACCTTTGACCCAACCCAGCAACCCAACCTGCGCTTCATGAAACGCATCCTTATCTCCCTTGTCCTCGCCTTCGGCGCCGCGGCGTCGTTGTGCGCTCAGAACTCCGGGGTTCTGACTGGCCGCGTCACCGACGTGGCGACCAGCCTCGCGCTCGGCGGTGTCCGCGTGCAGATCTCCGGCACCGGCCACGAAGCCTATACCGCCTCCAATGGCGCCTATACCATCGCCGCGATCGAACCCGGCGCGCACACCGTGCGTTTCAGCTACGTCGGCTACGATGCGATGAGCGAGTCGGTCGAAGTGGCAACCTCCGGCACGACCCGTCTCGATGTCGAGTTTGGCGACAGCGCCGTGGAGATGGATGCGTTCGTGATCGAAGGTGCCATGGTCGGCACGGCCCGCGCCATCAATGAGCAGCGTGCGTCCTCGACCTTGAGCAACATCGTCGCGGCCGACGAGATCGGCGGATTCGCCGACCAGAATGCGGCCGAAGCGTTGCAACGCATTCCTGGCATTTCGCTTTACCGCGACCAGGGCGAAGGCCGTTACATCGTGCTGCGCGGCCTCAATTACAACTTCACGTCGGTCAAGGTGAACGGCGGCAGTTTCGCCGGCGCGGATCTCGGCGATCGCGCCACCGCGCTCGACGTGATTCCGACCGATGCGCTCGCCTCCATCGAGGTGACCAAGGTGCCGACGCCCGACATGGACGGCGAAGGTCTCGGCGGTCGCGTGAACATCAAGACCAAGAGCGCCTTCGATGCCGACGGCATCGCCGCCAACGCCACCGTGCAGGGCCAATACAGCGCGCTCACCGAGGAGCTTTCGCCGAAGATCAACGGCATGTATTCGACCCGTTTCGGCGACGACAACCAGTTCGGTTTCCTCATCGCTCCGACCTGGCAGGTGCGCAAGTTCGGTTCGGTCAACTACGAGACCGGCGGCTCCTGGACCGATGAGGAATCTCCGCAGGACGGCGAGGACTACTACGTCATGGAAGAGCTCAACTACCGTGACTACGTGATCGAGCGTGAGCGTTACGGTTTGAACGCGGCGCTCGAAGCCAAGCCCGACGACGCGTCCTATTACTTCCTGCGCGCCGGCTACAATCGTTTCACCGACACGGAGGACCGTCACCTCACCGGCATCTATTTTGAAGATGGCGACATTGACGCGCTCAATGCCACCGGCGCCACCATCACTTCGGCCGAGGACGACGGCGAGTTTGAGAAGCTCTATTCCCGCGAGCTGCGCATGCGCGAAAAGGACCAGGAAGTGTTCTCCGCCGTGGTCGGTCTCGAAAAACGGTTCGGCCTGTGGGAGCTCGACGCTCAGCTCGGCTACACCCTTGGCCGCGAAAAGCGTCCTGACGAAATCACCACCATTTACGAACCCAGTGACGAGTTTGCCCAGACCTTCACCTACGTTACCCGTGGCGCCTACGGTCTCGATCTCGCCCAGACCGCTGGTCCGAGCATCCTCGACGCCAACAGCTACGAATTCGACAAGCTCGAAGTGGCCAATGAAAGCGGCGAGGAAGAGGAGTTCGACCTCGGCTTCGATGCGCGCCGCGACCTCGAAACCGAGTTTCCCGCCTTCCTCAAGTTCGGTGGCTTCTATCGCTCGAAGGAAAAGACCAGCGAAGTCGAACTCTGGGAATACGAAGACGGCCCGGACAACATCCAGTCGCTGGCCGACGCCAACATGGGCGTGGGCAACTATCCCTTCCTCGCCGTGCCGCGCATCTCGCCCGACGCGATCCGCAACGCCTTCTACAACGAGTTCGACACCTTCGACGGCGAACAGAATTTCGAGGACAGCAATTTCGACGACTGGGTGATCAACGAAGACGTGACCGCCGCCTACTTCATGGTTTCGGGCACCTTCGATCGTCTCAACGTCATCGCCGGCACCCGCGTCGAGCGCACGCAGTTCGACACCACCGGTCGCGAGATCGAGTTTGATGCCGATGGCGATCCGGTCGGCGCCACCCCGATCCGCGAATCGCGCAGCTACACCAACTGGCTGCCCGGCGTGTTTCTGCGCTACGATCTGACCGACCGCCTCGTGCTGCGCGCCTCCTGGTCCAACTCGATCGCGCGTCCGAGCTTCGGCGACACCGCCTATCGTCGCAACGTGAACCGCGAAGACGAGGAAATCACGGTCGGCAATCCCTTCCTCGAAGAGCTCACCGCGACCAACTGGGATGCTTCGGTGGAATACTACCTGCCGTCGCTCGGCGTGGTGTCCGCGGCGGTCTTCCACAAGGAAATCGAAAACTTCTCCTACGAAACCGAAGTCGGCGAAGATCCGCTCTATCCGGGTTACGAAGTGACCTCCTTCGAAAATGGCAGCGACGGCAAGATCACCGGTCTCGAACTCGCCTACCAGCAGCAGTTCCGCTTCCTGCCCGGCGCGTTCAGCGGTCTCGGTTTCATGGCCAACGCGACCTTCCTCGATTCCGAGGCGACGTATCCGACCCGTCCCGACGACCTGGTGCCGTTCGTCGGCCAATCCGACGTGACGGCCAACTTCGCGCTGACCTATGACCGCGGTCCGTTCTTTGCCCGCCTCGCCCTCAACACCCGCAGCGAGCGTCTGCGCGAGGACGAACCGATTGGCGGCGAGTTCAGCGAAGACCTCTGGGTCGACGATTTCTCGCAGCTCGATCTGACCGTGCGCTACGAACTCAACGACAATTGGGAATTCTTCGGCGAGTGGATCAACATCACCGACGAACCGTTCCGCGTCTTCCTCAAGAGCGACAACGGCCAGACCGATCGCCTCGGTCAGGTCGAGATCTACGACTGGAGCGCTAATTTCGGCGTGCGTTGGAAACTTTGACGTAACCTCTGCCGCGCTCCGCGGTTAATCCGAACCGGGCGCGTGATCTGCTTTGGCAATCACGCGCCCTGCAATTTCCAGCGATCGATTGTTTCGGCCGCGTATTCAAAACCTTATTACGATTTCTTGTCTCCCTTTTCTCCGTTTCCTCCTGTGAAGAAAATATCCAGCGCCCTGTTCTCCGCCTGCCTTATCTGCTCTGCCGCCATCGCCGCCGAGCCGACCGTCAACGCCACGCCGCTCAAACCGCGGGTGGTGACGACATTCACGAAGCACGACACCGACGATCCCGCCATCTGGATCAACCGCGCCAATCCGGCTGAGAGCCTCGTTCTCGGCACCGACAAGGACGTCGACGGTGCGCTGGTGGTCTTCGGTCTCGACGGGAAGGAAAAGAAGGAGCTGTCCGTGCGCGGACTCGCCCGGCCCAACAACGTCGATCTCGCCTACGACATCGCGCTTGGCGACGGTCAGGCGGACCTCGTGGTGGTGGCGGAGCGTTTTGCGCATCGGCTGCGCATCTACCGTCTGCCCGACATGGCGCCGGTTGACGGCGGTGGTATCCCGGTGTTTGAAGGCGAGCGCGCCCGCGACGTGATGGGGGTTGCGCTTTACCGCCGGCCGCGCGACGGCGCGTTGTTCGCCATCGTGAGCCGCTCCGATTTCGGTGCGCCGACCGCCGGTTATCTGCACCAATATCGTCTCGTCGACGACGGCACCGGCACGATCCGCGGCCTCTTCGTGCGGGCGTTTGGCGAATGGAGCGGACGCAAGGAAATCGAGGCCCTCGCGGTCGACAACGAACTCGGTTACCTCTACGCCAGCGACGAAAGCTACGGCGTGCGCAAATACCACGCCGACCCCGCGGCCGAGGACGCCGAGGACATGCTCGGCGAGTTCGGTCTCACCGGTTTCGCCCGCGACCACGAAGGCATTTCGATTTATCCGACCGGTCCCGGCAAAGGCTACATTCTCGTGTCCGATCAACAGGCCGACACTTTCCGCATCTTTGCGCGTGAAGGCACCGCCGCCAATCCGCACGAGCATCCGCTGGTCGGGGTGGTGAAGCTGAGCACCGACGAAAGCGACGGCAGCGACATCACCGCGACCGCGTTGCCCGGTTTCCCCGGCGGTCTCTTCGTCGCCATGTCGACCGACAAGACCTTCCAGTTCTACGCCTGGGACGACATCGCGCAGGCGGCCGGATTGAAGTGAGCGTTTCGGGTCGATCGGGAGTAGAAAGCGCGGGCTGAAGCACCGCGCTACGGACAGCGCGTAGTGCGGTGCTTCAGCCCGCACTGCCTGCTGTCAGCGCCCGTTCACGTCAGTTTCCCGGTCGCGTCACCGGATTGAAACTCGCCACCCCTGCCGCGATGCGCCAGATCGTTGCGCGACATGGGTGCCTTCATCGAGCTGCAGAATGTCACCAAGCGATTCGGCGCGAGCACGATCGTCGACAACGTTTCGCTGGAACTGACCAAGGGCGAAGTCTTCTCGCTGCTGGGGCCGAGCGGTTGCGGCAAGACCACGCTGCTGCGAATCCTCGGCGGTTTTCTGACGCCGGATTCCGGGCGCGTGCTGGTTGACGGACAGGATCTCACCGACGTCCCGCCGAATCGTCGGCCGATCAACACGGTGTTTCAAAACTACGCCCTGTTTCCGCATCTCAGCGTGCGGCAGAATATAGCCTTCGGGCTCACCGTGGCGAAGCGCCCGGCGGCGGAAATCGCGCGCGAAGTCGAGCGCATGCTCGACCTGATCCAGTTGCGCGAGCACGCCGACAAGAAGCCGGGCCAGATCAGCGGTGGTCAGAAGCAACGCGTCGCCATTGCCCGCGCGTTGATCAACAAACCGCAATTGCTGCTGCTCGACGAGCCGCTGGCCGCGCTCGATTTGAAACTGCGCCAGCGCATGTTGATCGAGTTGGACAACATCCACGACGAGGTCGGCATCACCTTTCTCTACGTGACGCACGATCAGGGCGAGGCCATGTCGCTGAGCGATCGGGTGGCGGTGATGAACAAAGGCCGTTTCGAGCAACTCGGTTCGCCGGCGCAGATTTACGAGGCGCCGCGCAGTCGCTTCGTGGCGCAGTTCATCGGCGACACCAATCTCATCCCGGCGACGGTGGTGGCGAACGACGCGGCGGAGTATTTTGTGCTCAGCACCGACCGGCTCGGCGCGGTGCGTCATCGCATTGGCGAGGCGGCGTCGTCGACCGGCCCGCGCCTGCTGGCGTGGAAGGATCGCGAGCTGCCCAACGGCACCGCGGTCGTGCTTTGCCTCCGACCGGAAAAGATCGCCATCGGTCGCCAGCCGCCGCCGGAGACGCCGGGACACAACGCCGTGCCGGGAGTGGTTGAGGACATGATTTATCTCGGCTCGCGCACGCAGTATCGCGTGCGGGTCGGCGCGGAGACGGTGACGGTCTGGCGGCAGCACAACCGATTCCTGCTCGATACCAAACCGATCACGTGGAAGGAAAACGTCTGGCTGAGCTGGCACGCCGACGACGGTTATCTGATCGATGAAGGCGGCGGCGCCGTGGCGACGAATGGCAGCGCGGGCGCGGAGGGCGAGTCGTTGTGAAAAAACCGCGCTGGCTCGAATCGCTGCTGACGTTGCCGAGCTTCGGCTGGCTGGTGGTGTTCTTCGCCGTGCCGACGCTGCTGGTGTTCATGCTGGCGTTCAAACCGGCCGATCTCACCGGCGGCGTGGGCGAAGGCTGGACGCTCGCCACGTGGCGCAGTCTGGCCAACCCCAGTTATCCCGCCATCGTCTGGCGCACGGTTTGGCTCAGCGTGGTGGCGACGGCGCTGTGTCTCGGTTTCGGCGTGCCGGTGGCGTATTGGATCGCGCGACTCGATGCCAAGTGGCGACCGCGGGTGCTGCTGCTGATCATCCTGCCGTTCTGGACGAATTTTCTGATTCGTATCTTCGCCTGGCGCACGTTGCTGCATCCGGACGGCTTGGTGAAAAACGCCCTCGTATCGCTCGGCTGGGCGGAGCCGAACACGCAGTTGCTCTACAACAACGGCGCCATCCTGCTGGTGCTCGTCTACACCTATTTGCCCTTCGCGATTTTGCCGCTTTATGCGGCGGCGGAGAAATTCGATTTCACGCTGCTCGACGCCGCGCGCGATCTGGGGGCTGGTCGCTGGCGCGCGTTCAGCGGCGTGTTTTTGCCCGGCATTCGTGTCGGGCTGCTGACGGCGTTTCTGATCGTCTTCATTCCGGCGCTCGGCTCCTACGCCATCCCCGCCATCGTCGGCGGGCCGAGCAGTGAAATGATCGGTAACAAGATCGCGCAGCGCGCCACCGCCGACCGGAATCTGCCCCACGCCGCTGCGCTCGGGGCGGTGCTCACGCTGGTGATTTTCGTGCCGCTGATCGTGGGCTACATCCTTCGCCGCCGCAGTGCCGAAAACGACGGTGACAACGGCCGGCTCACCCCGAACGCGGGAGGCCACGCATGAAGGTGGTTTTACAGGAGGAAACGGAGATGAGCAGAGCCGTCAGTCTGCAGATTTTTTACCGAAGGAAACGAAGAGAACAACGCCGTCAGCCCGCGGCGTGACTCTGTTTCCCTCTGTTATCTCCTGTGCAAAACTGCGGCGGAGTGGCTTCGTTTTCCTTCGTTTCCTTCTGTAATAAATTCCGTTGCGGATTTGCGGCCGAGAAAGGCCTCTGCGCATGAAACCGTCGCGACTGCCTTTGGTCACGGCACTGCTGGTGCTGCTCTTCTTCTACCTGCCGATCGGCGTGCTGGTGATCCAGTCGTTCAATGCCGCCAAGTTCGGCGGGCAGTGGGACGGGTTTTCTTTGCGCTGGTATGCCGAACTTTGGGAGCGCGACGACATTCACGCTGCGGCCTGGAACACGCTGCTGATTGCGCTCATTTCGACCGTGCTCGCGGTCGTGCTCGGTGCGCTCGCAGCGTGGTGTATCCACCGTTACAAGACACGGCTGCAGCGGACGCATTACGGACTCATTTACGCGCCGCTGGTCGTGCCCGACATCCTGATGGGCCTCAGTCTGCTGTTTCTCTTCGTGAACATTGGCGCGCAGCTCAACCTCGCCACCATCATCTTTGCGCACACCACGTTTTGCCTGAGCTATGTCACGCTGGTCATGCTCGGGCGGCTGCAGGATTTCGACGATTCCATGATCGAGGCGGCGCAGGATCTTGGCGCGGGCTGGGGCACGATCGTGCGCCGGGTGCTGCTACCGTTGCTCGGGCCGGGCCTCGCCGCGGGAGCGCTGCTGGCGTTCACGCTCAGCATCGACGACTTTGTGATTACTTTTCTGGTCTCCGGCCCGGGCAACACTACGTTGCCGGTGAAAATCTTCAGCATGATGCGTCGCAGCTCACCGCAGGTGATCAACGCTCTCAGCGTCATTTTCATGGGCGTGACCTTCATTCTCGTCCTGCTCAGCCAACGCTTCACTCGAACCCATACCCAATCATGAAGAAATCCATTC
>CBINJL010000011.1:0-15161 GCA_966250925.1 uncultured Opitutus sp.
CGGTCGCGATTCCGATTTCCCAACTGCCCGGCTCCAACGCCATCGCCGTTTCCGACGCGGTCCGCGCCACCATGCAGGAGTTGTCCGCCAGTTTCCCCGAGGGACTCAACTACGACATCGTCTACGATCCGACCATCTTCGTGCGCAGCTCGATCAAGGCCGTGGTGCACACGCTGCTCGAGGCCATCGTGCTGGTGGTGATTGTAGTGATTTTGTTCCTACAAACCTGGCGCGCCTCGCTCATCCCGCTGGCCGCCGTGCCGGTTTCCCTCGTCGGCACGTTCGCCGTGATGCTGGCACTGGGATTTTCGATCAACGCGCTGTCGCTGTTCGGACTCGTGCTCGCCATCGGCATCGTGGTCGACGACGCGATCGTCGTGGTCGAAAATGTTGAGCGCAACATCCGCCTCGGCCTCTCGCCCCACGACGCGACGCGGCAGGCGATGAAGGAAGTCACCGGCCCGATCGTCGCGACCACTCTGGTGCTCGCCGCCGTGTTCATTCCGACAGCGTTCATCGCCGGTCTCAGCGGCCAGTTCTACAAGCAGTTCGCCATCACCATCGCGATCTCGACCTTCATCTCGACGATCAACTCGCTCACGTTGTCGCCGGCGCTCAGCGCACTGCTGCTCAAGGATCATCACGCGCCCAAGGATCTGCCGACGCGCATCCTCGACCGCGGTCTCGGCTGGTTCTTCCGTCCGTTCAATCGCTTCTTCGATTGGGCCGCCGGACGTTACGCCGCGGGCGTGGCACGGCTCATCCGATTCTCCGTGATCACGCTGCTGCTTTACGGCGGTCTGCTCGCGCTCACCGGCTGGGGTTTCAAATCCACGCCAACCGGTTTCGTGCCGACGCAGGACAAGGGTTACCTCGTTGCCTTCGCGCAATTGCCCGACGCCGCCTCGCTCGATCGCACCGACGACGTCATTCGCCAGATGGGCGACCTCGCCCTCAAACATCCTGGCGTCGCCAACGCCATCGCGTTCCCCGGCCTGTCGATCAACGGCTTCACCAACTCGACCAACAGCGGCATCGTCTTCGTGGGCCTCAAGGACTTCGCCGAGCGTGACGGCGACGGCCTTTCCGGCGAAGAAATCGCCGCCGCCCTGCAGGCTGAGTTTGCCGGCATCCAGGATGTCTACATCGCGATCTTTCCACCGCCGCCGGTGCAGGGACTCGGCACCACCGCCGGCTTCAAACTCTATCTCGAAGACCGCGCTGATCTCGGCCTCGACGCGCTCTACGGCGCCGTGCAGCAACTCGTCGGCGCCGGCTACGCCAGCGGTCAACTGACGGGCGTGTATTCGAGTTTCACCATCAACACGCCGCAGCTCCAGGCCGACGTTGACCGCACCAAGGCCAAGCAGCAGGGCGTCGCGCTCAACGATCTCTACGACACGATGCAGACCTATCTCGGGTCGCTCTACGTCAATGATTTCAACCGCTTCGGCCGCACCTATCAGGTCGTCGCGCAGGCCGACGCCGACTTCCGCAACGACATCGCCGACATCGCCCGACTCAAGACCCGCAACAGCGCCGGCGAGATGGTGTCGCTCGGCGCGTTGATGCAGGTTTCCGAAACCTACGGCCCCGATCGCGTGATGCGCTACAACGGCTATCCGGCCGCCGAGATCAACGGCGCGCCATTGCCCGGCGTCAGCTCCGGCACGGCCCAGGATGTCATCGCGCAACTCGCCGACGAAACCCTGCCCGCCGGCATGGCGTTCGAATGGACCGAGCTGACTTATCAACAGGTCCTCGCGGGCAACGCCGGCCTGTTCGTGTTCCCGATTTCCATCCTGCTCGTGTTCCTCGTGCTCGCCGCGCAATACGAGAGTTTCCGCCTGCCGTTTGCGGTGATTCTGATCGTGCCGATGGCGTTGCTCGCCGCGCTCACCGGCCTGTGGCTGACCGATGGTGACAACAACATCTTCACCCAGATCGGGCTCATCGTGCTGATCGGCCTCGCGGCCAAAAACGCCATCCTGATCGTGGAGTTCGCCGCCCAGCGTCGCAGTGAAGGCGCCTCGCCCGTGGAGGCCGCGCTCGATGCCGCCCGGCTCCGCCTGCGCCCGATCCTGATGACCAGCATCGCGTTCATCGCCGGCGTCTTTCCGCTCGTCGCTTCGAGCGGCGCCGGCGCCGAGATGCGCCAGGCCATGGGCGTCGCCGTGTTCTCCGGCATGATCGGCGTCACCATCTTCGGCCTCGTCCTTACCCCGGTCTTCTACGTGGTGCTGGAAAAACTCGGCGTGCGCCAACCCGCCCGCCCCCAGGCAACACCGATCGAAACCTCCCCCGCGCCGCAACACGCCTGACGTGGTTGAAACAAAACCACTCCGCCGCGGGCGCACGCCAGGTGCGTCCCTACCTCGGCCGCGATTACGAAATTGTTCGATGCGCTCAAAACCAACCCGCGCCCATCCCGCCATGAAACATCTCCGTCCTCTTCTTGCTTCAGCCTTCTTGCTTCTCACCTTCCCGCTCGGCGCCGCCGCCGCGCCGGATCTCACCACCGCCGTCTTCCGCGATCCCGCGCTCGATGATCTCGTCGCGATCGCACTCACCGAAAACGCCGATCTCCAGGCCGCGGTCGCCCGGGTCGATCAGGCGCTTGCCGTGGCCGGCGCCACCCGCGCCGACTTCTTTCCGCAACTGGCGCTCGACGGCACTGCCCGCCGCGAGTCGACCCTGCAATCCGGCCATCGTGCCGGCGACTACGCACGCCTGCCGGGTGTCGCCGCGTGGGAACTCGACCTGTGGGGTCGTATTCGCCATAGCACTACGGCTGCCCGCGCCGAGGCCGGTTCCGCCGCCGCCCTGCACGATGCCGCCCGCGTGAGTCTCGCCGCCGAAGTCGCCCAAACCTATTACACGCTGCGGGCGTTGCAGCTCGAAGCCGACATCGTCGCCCGCAACGTCACCACCCGCCGAGACGCCCGCCGCATCATCGCGGATCGGGCCGAGATCGGCAGTAGCAGTCCGCTCGATCTGGCGCGCGCCGATACGGAACTCGCTCTCGCCGAAGCAGACCTCGCCGCCGTCGCCCAGCAGGAATCCCGACTGCAACATGCGCTGGATGTGCTGCTCGGGCGCGAGGCCAGCCGGGCCCACGCCGCCGCCGTCGGTCTCGCGCCGCTCCCTGCCGCGCCGACGGTTCCGGCGGCGCTTCCTGCCGATCTGCTGCAGCGTCGGCCCGACATCGCCGCTGCCGAAAACACGCTCGCCGCCGCCAGTGCCCGCATTGGCGTCGCCCGCGCCGCCTTCTTTCCGACCATTTCGC
This sequence comes from uncultured Opitutus sp., assembly GCA_966250925.1. Classification (GTDB taxonomy): domain Bacteria; phylum Verrucomicrobiota; class Verrucomicrobiia; order Opitutales; family Opitutaceae; genus Actomonas. The sequence continues at coordinate 3,287 of CBINJL010000011.1, forward strand.
TGACTGGCAGTGCGGGCTGGGAAAGTGACGAGTTCAACGGCTTCTTCGACAGCAGCAACGCGGTCTGGAGTTTCGGCCCCCGCCTCTATCTGCCGCTGTTTCAAGGCGGCCGCAACCGCGCCAACCTGAACCGAGCCGAGGCCGCGTTCGCCGAACAGTCCGCCCGCTATCGCGCCACTGTGTTGCGCGCGTTTCAGGATGTGGCCGACGCCCTCGCCGCGAATCGTTTCCTCACCGAACAGACCGCCGCCACCCAACGGGCCGCCACCGCCGCCCGCCGCGCCAGCACGCTGTCGCGCGATCGCTACGATGCCGGCGCGGTGAGTTATCTCGAAGTCGTCGACGCCGAACGCGGCGCACTCGAAACCGAACGCGCGGCGGTGCGGCTGGAAGGCCAGCGCCTCGTGGCCACCGCCGGACTCATCCGCGCACTCGGCGGCGGCTGGCAACCACCCAACGCCGCCGGTATCAACTGATCGGATACAGACAGGGGGTTTTTACAGAAGGGAATGAAGGGGAACAAAGCCACTCCGCCGGTTTTTTCTTACAGGAGAAAACAGAGGGGAACGGAGCCGTCAGCCTGCAGGACATTCAGGAAAACATCGAAGCTCCGTGTATAGTCGTTGCCGGGGATTGGCTCTGTTTCCCTCCGTTTTCTCCTGTGAAACCCGCTTCAGCGGAGTGGCTTCGTTTGCCTTCGTTGCCTTCTGTAAAACTCCGAACTCCGAACGCCGGCCGTTCAGGCCGAGGCGGCGCGGACGCGGGCTTCGAGCGTGCGCCAGATTTCTAGCAGGGCATCGAAGTCGGCCTGCTTGGTCGTGCTGGTGATCACGTAATCGAACTTGTCGCGTTCGCGCTGTTCGGTTTCGGCCGTGATCATGCGGCGCTCGATTTCCTCCGGGCTTTCGCCGCGACCAGAAAGGCGTTGGCGCAGTTCGGCGATCGGCACGTCGATGTAAACCGTGCCGAGATGACGGGCGAGCAGCGGGTTGGCGGCGGCGGCGCGACGGAAGTTTTCCACGCCCTGCACATCGACGTTGATGATGAGACTCTGGCCGGCCGCGAGCGGTTCGAGCACGGAGGACGCGAGCGTGCCGTAGCGGTTCTTGCGGTGCACCCAGGCCCATTCAAGGAAGGCGTCGGCGGCGAGTTGGCGGTCAAATTCCTCGGCGCTGAAAAAGTGATAATGCACGCCGTGAACCTCGCCCGGTCGCGGCTCGCGGGTGGTCGTGGTAACGACACGGGAAAAGCCCGGCGTCTCCGCCACCATACGTTCGCAGAGGGTGGATTTGCCCGATCCCGCCGGACCGGCGAGCACCAGCAAAACCGGCGCGTGAGGGTGAGCGTTTTCCGCCTGAATATTCGCCATCCCGAAGATCGTTTTCGGTTTCAATAGGTGAAGGCCGTAACCGCCACGAGCAGGCCGTAAGCGGTCAGCGCGCCGCCGGTCACCCGCGCGCGTCCGGGACGGCGATAAAGCCAGTCGAGGAAATCGCGGGCGCGATACGGCGCGGCGCCGAGATAAATCGCCAGTGCAGCGGCGGCGAACACCGCGAGCTTGTAGAGGTAGATCCGCCCGCCGTCGGTGATTTCGCCGTATTCCCACACCATGTAACCGGGATCGAGCAACGACGAGGCCGCGAGCAGCACGAGCACACAGGCGCCGCGGACGGCCAAAAAGTCCGGCACGTAGATGAAGGCGCCGACCGCCACGAGCGCGAAGAACACGAAGAGTTGTTTGCGGTATTGGCCGAAGTCCGCCTCCGACAAGTGCCAGACGCGGTAGAGAAACCACAACGCACCGAGACCGAAGAAGACGTAGGCGAGTGTGCGCGACCGCGGGAACCGTTTGAGTGATGTCACGATCGCGGGCGACGGCAGGAGAAAGAGAATGCCGAGGGCCAGCAGGAACAGCCCGGTGATGAGAGTGGCGGCGGTGAGTGACATGATGGAAATCGGAAAAACTCTTTCTCTTTATTCTTTATCTTAATCTTTCTCCGCACCGTAGGACGGCGAATCCTCCGCAACCCGTCCTGCGCCAGAGAAGCGGGCCAGCAATCCGCTGATCATGGAGACAATTTCGATGAGTTGAAATTTTCCAGACTCAGCCAACTCCATCTCAATCAGCTTTCGCGCCACCAACACATCGAGACAGGCCGCGCTTTCGACCGCTGAACCCCGGGCGATGTCAAAAAAACGGCAGCGATCCGGATAGGAGCGTTTCCCGTTTCCCTCCGCGATGTTCAGCGCGATGCTGGTCGTGGCACGATCAAGTTGATCGCGTGCCGCCACGCGGGCGGGCAACGATTCAAGGATTGGGGTTACCCATGCACAGAGACTGATCGCGTTTTGGTAAACCTGCAGATTCTCGTGATCAAAACGGCGGCGCATGGGACGAGAATTCGGTCTACGGGGAGAAAGAGAAAGATTAAGAGAAAGAATAAAGAGGGTTTGGTCGGCGCCTGGCGCTTAAGTCGTCAGTTGTCAGACCTCCACCCCCTCCAGCACCAGTTCCCCATACAACGTGCTCACCGTCGCGCGGTCGATTTTCACCGGGACTAGTTCGCCCACCAGCCGGGGATCGGCGTCGACGATGACGACACGATTGCCGCGGGTGCGGCCGGTGAAGTGCGCGCCGGTTTTGTCCGGGCCTTCGAGCAACACTTCCTGCACCGAGCCGATGAGCGTCGCGTTGCGGCGGGTGGAATTTTCGCGCAGGACGTCGAGCAGCTCCTGATTGCGGCGCTCCTTCACTTCGTCGCTCAACTGATCGCCGAGCTGTTCGGCCACCGTGCCGGTGCGGATCGAGTATTTGAAGATGTAGGCCATGTCGAAGTTGCAGGCTTCGAACAATGCCTTGGTCTGCTGGAAATCCTCCTCCGTCTCACCCGGGAAACCAACGATGATGTCGGTCGAAAAATACATGTCCGGCCGCACCGCCCGCAATGAGTCGACGATTTCCTTGTAACGAGAACTTGAATACGGGCGGTTCATTGCGCGCAGGATCCGGTCGCTGCCGCTCTGCATCGGGAGATGCACATATTCGCAGAGCTTCGGCAGCCGGCCATAGGCATCGACCAGGTCCTGCTTGAAGCCGCGTGGATGCGGAGACGTGAAACGGATGCGTTCGATGCCCTCGATTGCGTGCACCTTTTCGATCAACTGCACAAAGGGCGACACGCCGTCGGTGTGCGTGTAGTCGCGGCGGCCGTAGCTGGTGACGATCTGGCCGAGCAGGGTGATTTCCTTCACGCCCCGCGCGGCGAGCTGACGACACTCGGCCACGATATCGTCCATCGGCCGCGAACGTTCGTCGCCGCGGGTTTTCGGCACGATGCAGAAGTGGCAGGACATGTTGCAGCCCTGCTGGATCGAAACGAAGGCGCTGACTTTTTTCTCCTCGGATTCGAGGTGATCGCGGATGGTGTTCTGCGAACCGGCTTCCTCGTCGATGTCGACGATCGACGCCCCGATCGGCACGCCAGCCTCGCGGGCCGCGCGCAGGTTGTCGAGGTAGTTGGGGACCTGGTGGAACTTCTGGGTGCCGACGATCAAGTCGACATCGGGCAACTGTTCCAAAATCGACGCGCCGCGGTTCTGCGCCATGCAGCCGAGGATGCCCAGCACGAAGTCCGGGTTCTTCTTCTTGCGATGCGACACATAGGACGCCTTCCCCAGGGCTTTCTGCTCAGCCGCATCGCGCACGCTGCAGGTGTTGAGCAGCATGATGTCGCAATCGTCTTCCGCGCCCACGATCCGATAGCCCCGGCCACGCAGCATCGCCGCGACAGCCTCGCTGTCGCGCTCGTTCATCTGGCAGCCGTAGGTCTTGATGTAGACGCGGTTCATACGCGGGAACGCACCTGCCTAGAGCCCCGGCCCCGAGGGTCAAACGGGAAAGCCCGCCGGCGGCGCTTCGTCCGCGACCGCAACGCACCCAAGCTCTTGCCAGCCGACTGCAATGCGTTCGCTTGCCATCTTCGCCGCCGCGGCCTTGCCTGAACCTGCTCCGCCGGCCGCCCGCGTGAAACGAATCCTCCTCATCGACGACCACCCCCTGATCCGGACCGGACTTTCGGCCCAGTTGGCGGATTGTTCCGATATCGAGGTCTGTGGCGAAGCTGGCAACGTCCGCGAGGCCCGCCAACTCGCCGCCACCCTGCGACCCGACGCCGCGGTGCTGGATTTGATGCTGGGCGACGAGGACGGCCTGACCCTGATCCGGGAATTACGACGGCTGGTGCCGGCGATGCGCATCGTGGTCTTGTCCATGCTCGATCCCGAGCAATACGCCCCGCGAGCGCACGCCGCTGGCGCCCAGGTGTTTGTCAACAAGGCCGACGGTCCCGAAGCCATCATCGCCGCCTTGCGCGATCCCGATGGCTCGCCGATTCCCGGCCTGTTGGCCGCCATGGATGCGACGACGCCAGCCGAGGACGCGGCGCTGCCGACCTCGCGACTCTCCGACCGCGAACTGCAGGTGTTCAAACTCGTCGGCCTCGGCCGCACCACCCGCGAGATTGCCACCGCCCTGGGCGTAAGCCCCAAGACCGTCGATGCCCACAAGGAGCACATCAAGCTGCGCCTCGGCCTGGCCAACGCCGCCCAGCTCACCGCCCGCGCCGCCCAATGGTCGGCTGAGCGCCCTTTTTTTGGCCGCGACTAGGGAAATTGCCTAAGAACAAATACGAAATCCCCCAGTGAACCGGTTGGCGGTTGGCAGGTCTGCGCAAAACGATTTCAATGCCGACGCCATGACTCGCCTACCTCTCCCCCGACTCCCCGTTCGCAACTTCCTTGTGCTGGCCACGCTGTTCCTCGGCGCCACCGCCGCCTCCGGCCAAGTTTTTGTTGGTTCGGATGATTTTAATAGTGGTTTTCAAGCAACCAACTGGGAAGCGCCTTATCGACTTTACAGCGCTTCACATGGCGAACTTTCGTTTACCAACAACCGACTTGATTTCAGCAAGGAGGTTGGCCACGGCAATAGGTTCTATCTTTGGGATAGTGATGGAACTGCAGATCCCTTTGTAGCTCCGAGCAGTTTCAGTTCAAATTGGATAATGTCCCTGACTGCCACCAACACTTTGGGTGGATTGGGATCAGGAGAGTATGCCGCCGTCGGTCTCAATCTCTTTAATGATGCCAGCGAGTTTTGGTCCGTAATGTTGAACCGAAACGAAAACGGAACCGACATCCGAGTTGAAGGCACCAACTTTGCCACCGACATCACCTCCATTGCTACGAATACAAACGTCGTTTTGCAGCTTTCTTGGGATGCAACAGCGCAAATTCTCGACGCCGCCTACAGCTTGAATGGCACCGAATTCAGTTCCGTGGCCACGTTCAATCCCGTCACTGGCTGGACCAATTCGGCGCCTGAAACATCCGTGGACAATGGCTTTAATTTTGGCGTTTTTGGTAACGCTGATACCTCAAATGCCATTGTCGCTGGATCAATCTACGTCGACAACTTCAGCGTCTCCGCCGTGCCGGAACCCTCCACCTATGCCGCCATCGTCGGCGCGGCGTTTCTCGGTTTTGCCGTCTGGCACCGTCGCCGTTCACGCACCGTCGCGACCGTCGCCGAGCCAGGGCTGTAAGGCGGTTTCGACCGCCACCCACGCCGCCTCCCGCTGTGGCCCGGAGGCGGTGGCATAGGTTTCCAATGCGCGACACGCCGCCAGCAGCGACGTGTCGCCTACCGCACTGGCGCTGTTGGCCAGGTAATGCGTCCGCCGGCGCAGACGTTCGCCGTCTTCCGCCCGCAGCGCCGCGGCGACCGCCTCGCGTTGACGCGCCGCATCGGCCCGAAACTGGGCTTCCAGACGCGATTTGATCGCCGCTCCGATTCCGTTGCCCGGCAACCGCGCGCCGGTCGCCGAGCCCGCTCCCGCGATGGCGGCGACCAGATCGGCCAGTTCCACCGGCTTGGACAAAAACGCATCCATGCCCGCCGCCAGCGCCTGCGCCCGATCCTCCGCCGCGGCATGCGCACTTACGCCCACGATGCGCAACGCCCGCGCACCGACGCCCGGCGCGCGCAGTCGCCGCGCCACCGCGACTCCGTCGAGCTGCGGCAGGGCCAGATCCAGCACCAGCACATCGACGCCGCCAGCCAGCACCGCCCGGCAGGCCGCTTCGCCATCCGCAGCCCGGGTGCAATGCGCGCCAAGATCGGTCAACACCGCCACAAAGAGCTCGGCTACCAGTGGATTGTCCTCGGCCACCACGATGCGACAGCCTGCCAGCGAGGTCGGCGCCGGCGGCTGGCCGGCCCGGGTGTAGGCCGGAGGGGCAGCCGGCGTGAGCGCCAATTCGACCGTAAACGTCGTCCCGCTCGCGCCATCACTTTCCACCCGCACGCCCCCGTCCATCAACCGCGCCAGCGCCGCCACCATGGCCAGACCGAGGCCGGTGCCTTCGTGCGCCGCGGTTTTGTCCAATCGCGCAAAGGCTTCGAACAACCGGGACTGTTCGGCCGGCGCGATACCCGGCCCCGTGTCGCTCACTTCCAGCGCCAGCCGCGTCGGGCCCGCCGGGTCGCCTTCTGTCGCCGCGGCGACCCGCCCGAGCCGCACCACCACCGCGCCCGCATCGGTGAACTTCAGCGCGTTGCCCACCAAGTTGAACACGATTTGGCGCACCCGGGCGGCATCAGCTTCGAACCAACGCCCCTCCACCTCCTCCGCCACCTCACACTGCAAGGTCAGTCCCTTCGCCGCCGCCCGCGGTTGCAAATCGTCGACCACCCCGGCCACCACCCGGTCGAGTTCGACCGGCTGCGGCTGCAGGCGCAGGCCGTCCGCCTCGATCGCGCTCAGATCCAGCAGGTCGTTGACCAACCGCAGCAGCAGGTCCCCGTGTTCGCGCAGGCGTCCCAATCGCCGCCGCGCGGTCGCATCGGCGGCGTCGCGTTCCAGCAACTCGCTGTAGCCGAGCAACGACTGCAACGGCGTGCGCAGCTCGTGGCTGACCTTGGCCAAAAAGGCAGTCTTGAGCCGGCTGGCTTCATTTTCCAACGCCGCCGTGCGCCAGGCCAGTTCGCGTTCGCGCAGACTCCGCCGCTGCAAGACCACCAGCCCTCCCGCCGCCAGTCCGAGCGCCACCACCAGCAGCGGACCGGCCCGCCACTTGCGCTCCAGACTCTGAAAAAACTCGCGGCGCACGTAGTCCAGCCAGCCGAGCATGCGCCCGTCGGACGCCACGATCGGCGCCCGGCAAAAATAACGTTCGCCGATTTCCCCCACCCGCCCCGGTTCGACATAGGGTTCCGGATCTTCCCAACGGGCCAGATCCTCCGCCGTGGCCCGACGCAGCAAATCGACCTCGTCGCCTTCCCGCGCCACCCGGTTCGACACCAGTTCCATCATCCACCCGTCGTCCATCACCACGATGCGCGCCCGATCCAGAAACGGCGTCTCGATCCGAATGCGCGCCAACTCCCGCCGCAACGCCTGTGCCGCCGGTGTGCCCAACGCCGGCAAACGCGGCGCAATCGGTTCCACCATTCCCGCCTGCGTCGCCCGCCACTCCAGCGCCAACTCGCGGCCCACCACCGCCTCCAGCCGCGCCGGATCAAACACCATCGCCTCGGCCGCCACCGTGCGCAGGCGATTGCGGTGCAACTCCCGGCGGTTATCCACGCCGACCCGGTGGGCGTAGCCGATGCCCAGCACCATCCAGACCGCGGCCAACACCGCGAACCACCGCAACTCGCGCCGATTGATCGCCGCATCCTCGCCGGGCCGCGCCGCCATCGCCGCCCGCCACAATCCCGCCAACCCTCCACCCGCCGCCAGAATCGCGCCTCCGGCCGCAATCAATCCCCACGGCGTCGCCGCCGCTTCCCGCTGCAATCCGACGGTCAGTGCGGCCAACGGCCCCACCGTCGACACCAGCGACATTCCCGCCGCCAGCGCGAGCGCCCGACGCGAGGCGGCGTCGTCCACGCTTCGCCAGGCCCACGCGCCCGTGCCCACGGCCGCGACCAGCGCCCAAGTGCCCCATTCCGGCCAAGCATAGTAACCTGCTCCGGCCAAAGCGGCTCCCGGCAACCCCAGCCAACGCCGTCCCGTCCGCCCTGTTCGCGTCTGACCCGACCACCACCATGCCGCCGCCAACACCGCCCAAATCAGCCCGAGCAGGAAATCGCCGAGCAACTCGACGCTGATGACCGCCGGCTCGTAGCGATCGACCGTGCCCGGCACGAGCCGATCCTGAAACCAATCAAACGTCGGATCGTAGATTAGAAACTGCACCCCGGCCGCCGCCACCGCCGCCCCCATCGCCGCCGGCAACCAGCCCCAGTCCTCGCGCCGCCGGGGATGTCGCCACCAAACCGCCAGACTCCAGCACCACAATACCAATCCGGCGAACCAGGCATAGTCCTGATGCACCGCAAGCCGTTGCATCCAAAGCGGAAACAGGTCTGGGGAAAGTGAAGCAACCATCCGACAGCCCGACGTTGGCTCTGCGCCCCATGGGGCGCAAGCGCGGCTACGGCTCGCTCGCCGACGCGGGCCCGACGCCGAAACCCGTTACCGAACCGGCCTAAGAATATTTCCTAAATCTCAATCTGTAGCAGGGTTACATCCGTAATTCAGCTGGAGTTATAATCCGACTCCAACGCGGGGACGACCCTGCAATTTGCTTGAAAATGCCTCTGGAGAGAACTTGGCAGGCTACATGCAGTCTGAGCCGCGAGCCGACATGAAACACTTCTTCCATTCCTTCTGGCTATCCGTCCGGTGCATTTGCTCTGCGGCGGTCGCCCGTGAAGTGCTCTTTGCGGACGACCATCAAGCCCGCCGCCATCCGTTTTCGGAGGCCTCACCGGAAGGGCCGCGCGCCCGCCTGTTCCACGGCTGAGCCGAGGAGTCATCCCGCCCGCCTCCACCTGATCCCGTTCTCAGTCGGCAGCTGATACGCTGCGCGACGTCTGGATCTGGGCCTGGGTGGATTCAGAATCGAGCCACCAGCAAGACCGGGCGAGACCGTCGCACGGGTGTCTCTTCGCAGTTTAGGATCTTTTCCTAGACGCGCGATATCGACCGACAACCCCAAGCGCGCCACGAATTACGGTCACCATGATCCGTTCCTTGTGCCCGCGCTTGATGGTCGCGCTTGCGACCGTCGGCTCCGCCTCCCTGTCCGCCACTTCGCCCTATCTTGAGGCCGGCCCCAGCCCGCACCGTCTCGGCCCGGATACCACCCGGCGAACCACGCCCTATTACCAAGTCGAAAGCTGGGGCGGCCACTACCAGAAGTTTTCCGAAATCGCGCCGGATCACTATTACCCGACTCCCGATGATTTCCAGCCCGGCGGTCTCTTCAATCTGCATATCGACAATGGCGCCCGCGGGGATTTCAACGGCGACGGGCACGAAGACCTCGCCACCACCTGGATGATGAGTCCGCACACCGTGGCCCGCGAGACCATCCTGCCCATCTCGGTGTTTCTCAACGACGGCAATGGCAACCTCGTGCCCGACGATTCCATCTTCGCCGACGGCCGGCCTCCGGTGCGGCGACACCTGATGTATCGGATTCTGGCCCCGGATTTTAACGGCGACGGCCGCCCCGACCTCGTCTCCGGCACGCAAGGCCTGATCACCCGCACCACCGAAGGGCCGTGGATCACCGAATGGGAGCCCGTCCTGCTTTGCCTTTCCGGTCCCGACGGGAAACTGCACGACGCCTCGCATCAATTGGAAGGCCAGGAAGACGGCGCGATCGCCCCCGGCTTTTCCTTCTCCCATGACATTTCAGTCGGCGACGTGGACGGCGACGGCGACATCGATCTCTACACCGGCAGCGTGCTCTGGATCAACGACGGCACCGGTCACTTCAGCCTCGCCACCGACCAACTGCCGCCCGAGCTGAACGATTCGGCCAAGCCCTACCTGATGAGTTCGGCCATCGGCGATCTCAACAACGACGGGGTCGGCGACATCGTGGCTTTCTACGCCGACACCGCGCCCGGCGGCTCATCCGGTTACATTTACCTGAGCCGCGATGGCGACCCTGCCCTCGCCGGTCGCCAACTCATCGAATTGCCAGCCGGGCTCTACGGCCAGGGCATCACCAAGTTCAACCACTCCGGGGTCTGCGACCTCGATGGCGACGGGCGGCTCGACATCGTGACCACGATCACCCGCGCCCAGCCCTACTACATCGGCCGCGACGTGCAGGTATTCATGAACCACGGCGACGGCCGGTTCGTCGACGAGTCCGAGCGCGTAACCGGCGAGGCCTACCTCGACGAGGCCTGGGGCGAGGGCCAACTCTCGTTTGCCGATGCCAACGACGACGGGTTCGTCGACCTCGTGCATTCATCGGGAAAATACTCCCCGGCCAGCGACGTCAGTATCCCCGGCCTCACCATCTACCTCAACGACGGCACCGGCCACTTCGCCCAGATGCCGCCGAGCGGCCTGGCCTGGGTGGAGCCTTGGCAGGTCGAGGGTTATCTCGATCTCCGCCCGTGGCAGCAAACCGCCATCGGCGAAGCCCTGCTGGTCGACCTCGACGGCCAAGGCGCGCTCGATTTTCTCACCTACACCGAGTTGCCGCTGCACCAGTGGCCCGATCCCGAATATTCGGAATACGTTTTCTACACCATTACCGCCCGGACCGACAACCACTACGCCCCGGTCAACAGCACCACCCGGCTCGACAACCTGTCCGTGCGATCCCACGCCGGCAGTGGCGACGCCACCCTGATCGCAGGCTTCGTGCTCGAAGGCGCCGGAACCAAGCCCCTCACCATCCGCGGCATCGGCCCCACCTTGGAAACCTTCGGGGTCAACGGCTCCCTGGCCGACCCGCAACTGCGAATCTTTCGTCAGGGGCAATCCTCCCCGATGGCGGACAACGACAATTGGGTCGCGGACGACGGCCGCGCGGCCGGAGCCTTTCCCCTCCCGGCTGGCAGCCGCGACGCGGTGGTTTCGGCCGATCTCCCCGGCGCGGTTTACACGGCTCACGTGCTCGGCAACGACGGGGAGTCCGGGGTCGCACGCCTCGAATTCTATGATCGCGCGGCCGAGGCTGAGCCACGGCTCGTCAACCTCTCCGTGCGCACCCACGTCGGCACCCAGGACGACGTGCTCATTGTGGGCTTCAACCTCACCGGCAGCGGCCCCAAGCGCCTGTTGATCCGAGCCGTCGGCCCGACCCTGGAGACGTTTGGCGTCGGCGGCGTGTTGGCCGACCCCCAGCTCAGCATCATTCGCGCAGGGACGGAGGTCGCCGCCAACGACGACTGGGAGCATTCCCCGGCCGCAGCGGAAATTCGCGCCCGCAGCGTGGGATTTCCCCTCCCCGACGGGGCCAAGGACGCCGCGCTCCTCGTCACCCTGCAACCCGGCTCCTACTCGGTGGTCGTGCGGGGCGCGGGCGAAACCACTGGCATTGCCTTGGTGGAACTCTACGAAGTGCCCTGAATCGAAACCAAAAACGGTTCGCCTTGGCGCAGGCGGTTCGTTGAAACCGTCGCATGGGTTTCTTCGACCGTCTGATGGGCAAGGGCCAAAAGCCCGCGTCCGCCCGTCCCGCGCCTCAATCTTCCCCGGCTGCCGCCGATTCCGCCGCGCCTTCGCCGGAGCCGGATGGCATGCCGACGCCCACCACTGACCCCGGTCCGGTCGCGCCGCGGCTTGCCGCCGCCCTCGAGCAGCTCGAAGTCCGCAACCTCGACGGCGCCAAGGCCATCTACGAAGAAATTCTCAACTCTCCCGCCGGCGACCGCCCCGATGTGCTGGTGCGCATCTCCGGCGATCTCGGCGCCACCGGCCACATCGACACCATCCCGGAATTGATCGCGCCGCGCTACGACGCCGACCGCCACGGCCCCGCCACCGGCATCAATCTC
>CBINJL010000012.1:0-15088 GCA_966250925.1 uncultured Opitutus sp.
CTCCGGCCAATTTACGATGTTTCCATAGAGATCTAATTCCAAGTGGGTAAGGGTGGATTCCTGCCCGCGAGCCTCGGCAAAGTAGGACGCAACCTGATCTGCGGCGATGGCATGGTCTGGTGTCGCTTCGGCAATGCGGCGTTGGAGGCGGTTCAGGAAATGCTCGGAGTGGGTCTCGATGATGAGCTGGAGGTTCCGGGACTGGCCCTCATGACGGGAATTGAGAGCGTCGATCAGGACGTCGGCCAGATTCGCCTGGGCACGTGGGTGCAGATGAAGCTCGGGTTGCTCGATCAATAAAATCGAGTTGGCCGGGGCATAGAAGCTTTGGACGATCACCGGCAGAACTTGCGAAATGCCAAAGCCCACGTCTGGCAAATCCACCCAATCGGATGCTTCGCTGATCTTTACCTTTACCTCGTAAATTTTCTGCCCTTGGGCGATCTGTTTAACTTGGAAGTCGTGGATCACGCCCAAATTCTTGAGTTGTTCTGCGATTACCGTGGAGAGCACGCGAGTGTGCTGTTTGGGGCGGTAATTGAGTTTCCGGTCTCTGGCGGCCAACAGGGCGCTGATCGTCTGCTCGCCGGCGTAGCCCACGCTTTCCGGCTCGGTGCCGGTCCACGGATAAAGCCGATCTCCACGAGAGCGCAGCGGCCCGAGGTAAGATACGGAGCGAAACAGTTTCTCCAGCTCCAGGCTGAAATCCTGAAGGAAGTCGGCGTTCTGGAAGTAGGTGCCGACCTCGTCGGGAAAGCCATAAAACTTCGTCGGCGAGCCGAGCGGCCATTGGCGCATGACCTTGCGTTTCAGCTCATAGCCTTCGGCGGAAAGTTTGTATTCCGGTTTGCTGGAGGCTTTTCGTTCCAGCTTTAGCTGCACATTCGCCGGGTTGTCGCTGTTTCCCAGTTCATAACAGAACTGGTTCAACATGACCGTGTCCTGTTTGTCGCCGAACTTGCCGATTTCGGCCGAGAAGTGGAGGCGGTCCCCGGTGATGGGTTGCACTCCCTTGACGGTGAGCGGGTGGGTCAGCGTCCAACTGAAGTCGAAGGCCAGGCGGTTCTGTGGATTGCGGCGATGGATAAAGTCGTCGAACGAGCCGAGATTGACCGCGCTCTTGTCGTCCCCCGGGTGCAGCACGAGCTTACGGTCGGTGGAATCGACCGTCTGTTTGAGCATGAGAAAAAACTGCTCGATGCTGCTTTTGCCACCGCTGTTGGTGCCGAAGAGGATCGTGAGCGGCTTGAGCGGAACCGGGCCGGTGTCACGCCAGCCCTTGAAGTTTTTGAGTTGGAGGTGCGTAAGCATGGCGGGGGTGGGTTAACCGGCGGTGGCGCTCGAGCGGAGGGAGGCGTTGTCGTGGAGCATTTGGAGTGGTTCGTCTTCGTTGAGCACGCTGTCGGGAAACCGTATCAGCGCTTTGCCCGGCGTCAGGCGGTGCCGTTGAGGTAGGCCTGGAGGCCGGCGGTATCGAGGAGCGTGACCCGCGGGCCGTCGACGGTGATGAGGCGTTCGTCGCGGAAGCGGGCGAGGGTGCGGGAGAGCGTTTCGCTGGTGACGCCGAGCTGGCCGGCGAGGACCTTCTTGGTGACCGGGAGTTCGAATGTGGCGGTCTGGTCGGGGGGGGGCGCGGGGCTGCGTTGGAGCAGCCAGTCGGCGAGGCGCGCCTCGATCTGGCGGCCCTTGAGGTCCTGGAGGAGTTGGACGAGATGTTTCAGATGCAGGCTCATCGACCCGAGCATGTGCAGGGCGAGTTCGGGCTTGTGGATGATGAGCTGGCGAAACGGAGCCCTGCGGACGAGAATGACCTGGGACGGCACGAGCGCGGTGGCGTTGGCCGGATAGGTTTCGGCCGTGACGAGGGTGGCTTCGGCGAAACTCTCGGCCGGGTTGAACACGCAGATGATCTGTTCGCGGCCGTCGGGGGTGAGGCGGTAGATGCTGATGCGGCCGGCATGCACGACGTAGAACCCTTCGGCGGGATCGCCTTCGTGGAAAATGTGCTGACCCTTGTCCAGGGTCTTGAGGGTGCAGCAGCCGGCGACGGTCGCGAGATCGGCGGACGGCAGGTCGGCAAAGAGCGGGCAGCGACGCAGGGTCGCGAGGAGGGCGGCATTGCGCAGGTCGTCAGGAGGAAGGAGTGAGGCCAAAGCGCCGCAGTATCGGTTGGGAAATTGACTTGGATCAAGGCGGTAAGACCGGACCGGTGCTATCGTAGGAGCATGTCGTTTGCATCTGATTCTTCCTCGCTGCCGCCCTTCGTGGAGCTCGACGTGCGTCCCGTTCTGGCGGCCGGTGGTTCGCCGTTGGCGCCGATAATGGATGCGGTCGATGGACTGGCGCCGGGGCAGGGATTGCGGCTGATCGTGCCCTTTGACCCGGTGCCGCTCTATGGGCGGCTGGCGGCGCGAGGACTGGTGGCGGAGAAGCGCATGCGGGGCGACCATTGGGACATCCTGTTTCGTCCGGGAACTCCGGGTGGCCAATAAGCCGCCATAACCCACCGGCCCCTACCGGCGGGCTTCAGTGCCAAGGTAGCCCTGCTCGGGAGAGCAGGGACCGGGGGAGCTGGAGTCGGGAACGAGAATGATTACGAGAATGAGTGGGACGGGCCGAGGCCCTGTGCCGTGATCGTTTACCAACTGAAGTTGGCCTGGACCCACCAGTTGCGACCGGGTTCGTTGACCCGCACGGCGGTGGTGGGGAAGCCGGGGATGTCGGCGCTGCTGCGACTGAGGTGTTCGGCGTAGGTCTGGTCGAAGGCGTTGTCGAGGCCGGCGCTCAGCTGCAGGTTCTCCATGACCTTCCAGGCGGCGTTGAAGGAGACCACGGCGAAGCCGTCACTGGGGCCGATGTCCTGGCCGGCGATGTTGCCCTGGCCGGGGGCGACGCGGTGTTGTGCGTCGACGAGGCGGATCAAGGTGCCGGCGGCCCAGCGTGAGTTCGCGTAGCCGAAACCGATGCGGCCTTCGAGTGGCGGTTGCTGGGCGAGCGGGAGGGCGTCGGTGTCGTTGGTGGCGCGCACGGCGGAGAGGGCGAGGTCGAGCCGCCAGCCGGCTGTCCAGTCGTAGCTCACCATGGCTTCGCCGCCATAGGCGTGGGTGTCGACGTTGCGACTGATCGTGGTCGCCCGCGTGCCCATCATGCCGGCCGGTTTGGCGATGCCGTTTTCGATCAGGATGTAGTCGTCGATGCGGTTGGCGAACAACGAGACCGAGGCGGCCAGCGGTCCCTGGCGGCGGGTGACGCCGACGTCGAGCTGGGTGGTTTTCTCGGGAGCGGTGAAAAAGGCGCTGGGCGAATCGGCGGTTTCCTTGCCGAACAATTCCCAGTAATCGGGGAAACGCTGGCTATGGCCGAGGCCGGCAAACACGGTCGTGCCGGCGGCCAGGTCCCATTCATGGCGCAGGAAGCCGCTCGGAAGGTTCGCGTGGCGGGTCGCGCCGGCGGTGGGATTGGGCGCGGTGCCCATCATGCCGACGGCCACGGTTTCGCGATGATCCTGGGCGTTCCAGAAATCGAGGCGGGCGCCGGCGACCCAGCGGCGCGTTTCGGAGCGTTCCCAGGTGGCCTCGGTAAAGACGCCGGTGGTGCGGAAGTCGGCGTCGCGGAGCCAGGGCAAGGTGCGGTAGTCGATCGTGGTGGCGTCGCGCGAGGTGCGGGCGCGGTGGCGGTTGGCCTGAAAATCGACGCCGGTTTCGAGATGCCAGGCCGTCGTTGGTTGCAGGGTCGCGGCCAGCCGGCCGCCGTAAGTGTGGCGGTCGGGGTTCGCGGCCATCGGGGTGGGCATCATCATGGTGGGGCGGAAGGGGCGCAGGGAATAGTTGTCCATGACGTGATCGACGGCGTTGAGGTAGACCTTGGCATCGAGCGCGGTGACGGCGCTGGGCAGGCCGGATTGTCGGAGGCGCAGGCTGAGGTGTTCGCGGTCGAAGGCGGCGCCATCCATGCCGCGGTCGGCATAGGCGGCCTCGCCGTCGCTGCGGGTGCCGGTGAGTTCGATCAAGGTGTGTTCGGTCGGGGTGAAGCCGAGCGCGAGTTGCGTGCTCCAGCGCTCGAAGCGTGACGGCACGGCCACGCCGTCGCCGTCGCGGTAGTCGTCCATCTTCGCGTGTGTGGCGACGAGATCGACGTAGCCGAAGGGATTCGCGACGTGGGTGGAGAGCGTTTGATCTTCACGACCGGAGGCGCCGAAGGTCAGGGCGGCGGCGCCGGAAAACTCACGCGTGGCGGCGCGGAGGCGTTCCCGTTCAAACAGGATCACGCCGGCGGGGGCGGCGGCGCCGTGGACGACGGACTGCGGGCCTTTGAGCACAGTCACGTTGTCGGCGTGGGCGGGGGTGATGTAGGCCGTGGGCGGGTCCATGCGTTGACCGCAGCCGCCGAGAATGCTTTCGCCGTCGACGAGAATGTTGAGGCGCGATCCAGCCATGCCGCGCAGGAACGGTTCGCTGCCGCTGCCGCCCTTGCGGGCGAGGGAAAAGCCGGGAATGGCGCGCAGAATCTCGGCGCCGTCCTGAGCGGGGATCGGCTGGGCCGGCGCGTTCGGGTCGGTGGTCACGCAGAGCGGGCGTTCGCTGGGCCGGGCGGTGACGACGACGGGTTGGAGGCAGACGATATCGTCCGGGCAGCACGGCGTGGTGGCGGAAAGGGCGGGGGCACCGGCGAGGCTGAAGGCCAGCGCAGCCAGTCCGCGGCATACCGGAACTGGTGCCGAAGGTGGTTGTGGGCGCGGGCGACGGACGGAGCGGGCAGAGGGAAAGGCGGCGGGGAGTTTCATGGCGTGACGGGAATGGGCGACGCCTGCGACAGGCGCCGTTGTTTCCCGATCATGCCATGGTGGGGCGGCGGTCACCTTGATGAAGGTCAAGGGGACCGGAGATTGCGGCTCGGACCGCGGCGATCAGAGCTCGGCCGGGCGTTCGTGCGGGGTGACGCCCTCGATGCCGGCGGCGGGTGGCGGCACGGTGGGGGCGGCGGGCGCGCGGAGGATGAGGGCCATGGCCTGGGCCTGGCGGCTGTAGTCGATCGATTCAGCGAGGATGCGGGCAGCTTCCTGATCAGCGTGGAAGCCGGCGGAGTTTTCGCTGCTGATGAAGTCGAGTCGCCACATGGACTTGCGTTGGAGTTCGTGGAGGGCGCGCAGGTTGTCGTCGGAGATCCCCGCGGCCTGGGCTTCGCGGATGGCGTCGAGCATGGCGGTCATGGCGGTGGCGGCGCGTTCGGTGAGGGCGCGGGTGCGGTCCTGGATGGCGGCGACCTTGGCGCGGAGTTCGTCTTCCTCGACCTTGTGGCAGGTCTGGCAGGAGGTGTTGAGGGAGAGCAACGGACTGCGCACCCAGTGGCTGCTGACCTTCATGGCGCCCTGGCGTTCATAGGGCATGTGGCAGTCGGTGCAGGTCACGCCGCTGCGGGCGTGCACGCCCTGGCTCCACAATTCGAATTCCGGGTGCTGGGCTTTATAGATCGGGGCGCCGGTCTCGCCATGAGCGAAATCCTTGAAGGCAGAACCGTCGGGGAACTTGTGCTCGTCGTAAGTCTGTTCGATCTGCTCGACCTTGAGGCCGTTGTCCCAGGGGAAGAACAACGTCTCCTTGGAAGCGCAGTAGTATTCCACGTGACATTGGCCGCAGACAAAGCTGCGCATCTCGCGCCGGGTGGAATCGAGGTTGGGGTTGTAGTCCTCGGTGCGTTTGCCTTGGCGCCAGCGTTCGATGCTGGGGAGGTGGGGCACGGGATCGTCGCTGCGGGCGAGCGCCGCGATGCCATTGACAAACCCCGGTCGGGTGACGCGCAGCGCCATGGTGGCGGGGTCGTGGCAATCGATGCAGCTCACGGGATGGGCGTCGGAAACCTGGTGCGGATCGGCCGGGTTGGGCACGCCGCCGGGTATGAGCGGGGTGGTGTTTTCCGGCGTGCCGTCGGGAGTCTTGAGCAATTCGGCGTGCGCTTCGGCGTAGGTCATGGTGCTGGCGACGCGGAATCCCTCCATCACGGCGGGCCAGTTGAAGTCGGTGGCGAGCGTTTCGGGGGACGCATCCTCGCCCATCGATTCCAGTCCGAGGCGACGATAGGTGGGGGCGACGGAGGCGTGGCAATGCAGGCAGGCACCGGCCTGCGGTCGTTCGGTGACGCGGCGGGTGACCTCCTGATCGTGCAACATGTAGGCGTGGCCGCGCAGTTCGCGGTAATCGATGCTGAAGGCATAGCCGGCGTAGAGCCGTTTGAGCCAGGGGTGCGAATCGAGTTTGCTCTGCGGCATGGCGGAGGAGCCGCCGTGTTCGGTCTCAACGGAGTCGACCGTGCGTTTGTAGGTGTCGAACTGATACGGCCAGTTCATGCCCCAGGGCACGGGATCGGTGGATACCTCATCGACTTCGGCCAGGCGCACAAACGGGGTGCGGGCCTCCTGGCGGTGTTCGAAGATGGTGATGAGCAGCGCGGTGATGCCGAAGGTCATGACGGCGGCGACACCGAGGATGACGAGCGGCATGGTAAACCGGGAGCGCGGGGCGGGTGGTGGAGTCGGTCCGGCGGAAGGAGTGGTCATGGCGGTCGCGGGTTAAAACGGTCGGTCAGGCGGTCGGGAAAGGCGGCGGTGGTGCGGTCAGCGCAGGGCGTGGCCGACGTCGGAGTGGCAGGACGCGCACAACAGCATCTCCTGCTGCGGGGTGGCGGGGAGCATCTCGTGCACGGTATCTTCGTGGCACGAAATGCAGGCGGCCTGGGTGACGCGGCGGTTGCGCGGCTTGATTTTGATCGGCTCGTGAAACTGCCCGGTGGTGAAGGCCAGCGAGTGGAAGAAGCCGTTGTCGGCCTTCGTGATCCATTTACCCACCGGATGATGGGAGAGGTGGCAGTCGTTGCAGACGGCGACGTGATGATGGCCGGATTTTTGCCACGAGTCGAAATACGGCTCCATGATGTGGCAATTGATGCAGGTCGTCGGATCGCTGCTCAGGTAACTGGCGCCTTGGCCGTAGCCGAAGGTGAAGGCACCGATGCCGCCGGCGATGCCGAGTGAGCCGGCCAGCAATACATAGGCACCACCAGCCAAGGTAAGCGGATGGAGTTTGCGCTTGGATGCAGGCGAAGTCTTCACGGCAGGGAAAGAGCGGGGCGGGTTTCTCTTACGGGCCTTGAGCCAGCGGCTTGCAATTAGCCTGAACGGGCGCGGTGCAGGGGCAAGATTCGTTTGGGCAAAGCGATGAAAATGCGGGATTTCTTCGGGTGGCGCTTGGTGGGTTTTCCCGGCTTGCCTGCGACATGTGACGACAAAAACGCCGCGCTCGAAAACGAGACGCGGCGGGAAGCAAACACTGGCGGGCGGCGGTGAGTTGGAGAGGCTGGTCAGCGGGCACCCAGTAACGGGTCCACGGTAAGACGATTTCTGTAATTACCGCCAAAAATGATTCCGGTTTTAGCGGAGGTTTTTGACGGCGGCTCGGTTTTCACGGCGTGGGTAGTTTTAGTTCACTTCACGCCGGCTTCCGTCGACTCGAAAGCGGCTTGGAAGGCCGCTTCGATCCCGGCGATTTCAGCTTCGGTGAGCTCGGGGAATTCTCCCTCGCGCTTGTTCTTGGAGAGTTTGCCGCCATTCTGGTGGAGCAACTTGAGCATCAGTTGCAGTTTACGGTTGGGCAGATCGACTACTTCCGCGATCGCGCGGGACGCCCGATCGAACCGTTGCAGCACATCGAGTTCGGTGGGTAGATCGTGTCGAACCGCGGTTTCGATCAAATCCAGCACGTATTCGGCTTGGGGAGTCAGGTCGGGAAAACGCCAGACTCCACTGATGTCGTCCGAGTTGACGACCGTCATTTTACCTTGGTGGTCCATCTCGTATTGCACCCTGCCGAGGACCGTGGCCGAGAAACTCTCCAGTGCTCGGTCGTAGGCCAAGGGGTCTCGCAGCATCCCGGCGGACAACGGCAAAACCACGCCCCGATCGGTATAGGCGTCGAGGGCCAGGGTTTCGTGGAGCAGCAGGCGGTGAATGCGACCGTTGCCGTCCTCAAAAGGGTGGACATAGACGAACCCGAATCCGACGACTGCGGCGCGCAGAGGCGACGGGAGATTCTGACTGCGCAAAAGAAAAGTCCGCAATCCTGCCATCAGGGTGCGCACCAGCATGGGCGGCGGACACACGTAGTGCACCCGTTCTTGGAAATTGGGCAGAGTCTGGCCGACGTAGTTCTGGTTGGTCCGAAAGGCGTGGTTGGCGTAGCGTGAGTCCACGATCAGGTTTTGCAGTTCGACCAGTCTTGCTTCGTTCAGAAGTTCCGTTGCGGGAGTGCTTCCTACTTGGGCCAGGATTTGCAGAAATCGTTCTTCGCGCGAGCCGCCGACGGTTTCGCGTTCTATTTCGAACGAAGCCTTGGTTTCCTTGCGGTAGAGGTAGTTCACCGCCCGGGCGAGCAGCTCCGGACTCGCATTTCGGCTTACGTTCCTGATTTCAGCAGCGAAGTCTTGGCCGAGTTTCTCCGCGAGTTTTTGGGTTCGGCGGATGATGGGGCAGAATCCGCCGGTGCCGAGCAGGTTGTCGCGCACTCGCCAGCGAAGATTTCGACGCTCGGTGCCGACGAAATACCGCGTTTCGTCCAACACGGGGACGAAGTTTCCCTGCACCTTCGTCTGAAGCTCAAGGCCGGTTAACT
The DNA here is from genome assembly GCA_966250925.1 of uncultured Opitutus sp. Classification (GTDB taxonomy): domain Bacteria; phylum Verrucomicrobiota; class Verrucomicrobiia; order Opitutales; family Opitutaceae; genus Actomonas. The sequence goes on from CBINJL010000012.1 coordinate 8,661, forward strand.
GCTCGAAAAGGAAGCCGATGCGTCGGGCGTATTTTCCGGTAGGCTGCTTGGCGATGAATGCATCCACTTCGCGAACACCGATCGCTCGGAAAACGTGATGCAGGAGGTCGAAACTGACGGGTTCGTGCTTCAGTGCGAACTGGACATGGTCCAGCGGCCGGTCGCCGGGCCAATAGTTACGGGAGAATGTTTCCTCAATGCGACCGTCGGGATACTGCACTGTCGCCCGTCTCCCGCCACACCGCGATGAGTGGTTCGCCAGAACGGGCGGGGATGAGAAATGATCCATCAACCAACTGGTGCCTACCGGACGCATAATTTTGGATTCCTCTGAGTAGAAATGAATCAGAATTGGGAAATGTGAATAAAAATAGTTATATTCCAGAATTCTGGATAAAAATGTATCAAACCCGATACCGCAGTTGCACCACCGATTGCACAGGAGTCACAGAGTGAGAATCAGCCCAATCCGTCGCATCCGAATTCATCCGCAGGGTGAACGTCGGTGGAATTGTTGTAATTTCACTACCGCCTTTCTTTGCGCGCTTTGCGAAACTCCGCTGCATCTGCGTTAAATATCAGCTGTGGAATTTAGGGTGAATCCGCGTTGAAGCGTGACTTCACCCTCGCGATACAAAAAAGCCGCGCTCCGGAGGGAGCGCGGCTGGGGGAAAACGTTTCGAGAACGAGTAAGAGAACGAAGAACGAGAACGCGTTGCTCTCGCTTACGCTTCGAGCTGCGGGCGGTTCTTCTCGGGCCAGTCGACGTGGTAGAACTTGCCGCGGGGCTGGTCGACGCGCTCGTAGGTGTGGGCGCCGAAGTAGTCGCGCTGAGCCTGGAGCAGGTTGGCCGGGAGGCGGGCGCTGCGGTAGCCGTCGTAGTAGGACAGGGCCGAGCTGAAGGTCGGGGCCGGGATGCCGTGTTCGGCGGCGAGGGCGACGACCTTGCGCCAGTTGGCCTGGGCCTTCTGGATGGTCTTGTTGAAGTAGGGATCGAGCAGGAGGTTCGCCAACTTCTTGTCGCGGCCGAAGGCCTCGGTGATCTTTTGCAGGAAGGCCGCGCGGATGATGCAGCCGCCGCGCCAAATCTGGGCGATCTCGCCGAAGTTCAGTTTCCAGCCAAACTCCTTCTGGGCCTGGCGCATGAGCTGGAAGCCCTGGGCGTAGGAGCAGATCTTGGAGCAGTAGAGGGCGTCGTGGATGGCTTCGATGAGCGCCTTCTTGGAGCCCTTGTATTTGGCCTTCGGGCCCTTGAGGGTCTTGGAGGCGGCGACGCGCTCTTCCTTGATGGCGGAGAGGCAGCGGGAGAAGACGGACTCGGCGATGGTCGGGGCGGCGACGCCCATGTCGAGGGCGTTGACGCTGGTCCACTTGCCGGTGCCCTTCTGGCCGGCGGTGTCGAGGACGACATCGACGAAGGCCTTGCGGGAGGCGGGATCCTTTTGCTGGAGAATGTCGGCCGTGATCTCGATGAGGAAGGAGTCGAGGGCGCCGCGGTTCCACTCGGCGAAGATCTCGCCCATTTCCTTGGGCTTGAGGCCGAGGATGCCCTGCATGAGGTCGTAGGCCTCGCAGATCATCTGCATGTCGCCGTATTCGATGCCGTTGTGCACCATCTTGACGTAGTGGCCGGCACCGTTTTCGCCGATGTAGGCGGTGCAGGGCACGCCGCCCTTGACGGGTTTGCCGGGCGCGGCGCCGGCGAGGGGCTTGCCGGTCTTCTTGTCGACCTTGGCGGCGACGGCCTTCCAGATCGGGGCGAGTTCCTTGAAGGCGGCCTTGTCGCCGCCGGGCATGAGAGACGGACCGAAGCGGGCGCCTTCTTCACCGCCGGACACGCCGGAACCGATGAAGCGCAGGCCCTTGGCCTTGAGATCCTTTTCGCGGCGGATGGTGTCGGTCCACAGCGCGTTGCCGCCGTCGATAATGATGTCGTCCTGGTCGAGCAGGGGGATGAGGCCGTCGATCACGGCATCGGTGGCGCGGCCGGCCTGCACGAGGATGATGATCTTGCGCGGCTTGGCGAGGGAGGCCACGAACGCTTCGAGCGTCGGCGCGCCGACGAGACCGCCCGGGGTGTCGGGGTTCTCGGCCACGAACTTCTCGGTCTTCTCGGTCGTGCGGTTGTAGACGGAGATCTTGAAGCCGTGGTCGGCGATGTTGAGGGCGAGATTCTGACCCATCACGGCCAGGCCGATGAGTCCGATGTCGGAGTGTTCTTTGGGCATACGGAACCTGAGAACTTGCACAATCAACCGCCTGATAGCCATCGCGAAATCCGCATTGCGGGTGTCAAAACCCGAAAAGTGATGCGGCGAAACCAGAAGCCGGCCTCATCGACCAGGATCGGAGGGGGATTCAATAATGCAGTTTCTGGGGAAAAAACGGGGCGATCGAGTCGATGAACGACGAGAGCGCGCGCGGCTCGTTGCGTTCGTAGATCCATTGGAAACCGACGGTCGAGCAGAGCAGAAAAATGATCAGCGCCAGCACGTAGCGGTTCATGCGCGCAGCGTGGCGCAGCAGCAGGAAACCCACTGCGGCGGCGGCAAGCAGCAGGAGGGTGTTGACCCAGAATCGGGTCGGCACCGTTTGCAGCTTTTCGAGCGTGGTCGTGGCCAGAACCAGCATGGTAGTAATCCCCTACGGCGCGCCGGGAGCGCGCTCCAGTCCGATTTACAAACACGGTGCGCTTTGACGCGATTTTCGCAAACACGCGGCGTGCGCAGCGCAACGCGATCTTTGTGGTTTTCCAACGCGTCGTTGCGCCAGTGTGCGGGGCCGCTCACGTTGACGCGCATGATCGAGGATGCGCGTCCGCAGCTTAAGAAGCCGAGTTTTCCCGTCTCGGAGGGATTGCGGCGTTACCTGCGGCGCTATCGCCGCGAGCGGTCGTTGCCGGTGACTTACGCGCGTCTGCGCGGATTCGAGGAGTCGTGTCCGTTGCCCGACGCCAAGGGCCGGCCGACGCTCTGGGACAGCGTGATCTACAGCCGGCTGGAAATGGGGCCGCTGCACGACGACCTGAAGCGGGTCTATGCGCTGCTGCGCACCGACGGCGACATGTCGGTCATGCAGCACCTCTACGTTGACCGGATCGACTACTGTTCGTTTGGCAACTCGGCGCCGTTTCGCATCCGCATCGTCAACGCCTACAACGACAACGCCGACCACTTCTACATCAAGCGCGGCGACGCCTCGCGGGTTTACGGCCTGGAGCTGGAGCATCTGCTTTCGCCCAACCGGATGAATTTTTTCACCAGCGGCGACACGCTGGTCGAGGATCACGTGGCGGGCGTGCCGGGCGACGTTTTCATCGACAAGTGGCTCGAAGGGCGCGACCTGAAACCCATCCGCGTGGCCAAGGAATTGGTGAAGTTCAACGAACGCTGCTTCGTGCGACTGCTCGGCGACATGCGTTCGTATAACTTCGTCGTGGTGGTGACGCCCGACTTCGAGGGCTCGCAGTTGCGCATCCGGGCGATGGATTTCGACCAGCAGAGTTACGATGGCCGGCTCAACTTTTACCGGCCGCAATTCTTCAAAGAGAACCGCGAGTTGGCGCTGTTCTGCGTCAAACACCTGCGGATCGAAACCGCGCAGCAGTATCAGCGCGAGGAACACGTCGCCATCCTGCACCGGGCTGCGCTGACCGAGGACAAGCTCGGCGAGTTGCTGGCGGCGATGAGCGCCGACCGCATCGCGCCGCCCGCGCACCTGCAGCAATTGCGCGAAGGCCTGGCGGATTATTTCAAACGCAGCGACTACCTGCGCTGCACCTGCATGGGTGATCTCGTGCGCGAGAATCTCGAATCGATCCGCCTCGGCGTCAGCGCGCCCGCGGGCGAAGTGCGACCCTCGACCGGGCTGCTGTGAGCGACGGGGCGCGGTGGTGGTGCAGTGCGGTGGTGGTGGGATTTTTATTTTACAGAAGGAAAGGAAGGGGAACGAAGCCTCTCCGGCGCAGTTTTTTCACAGGAGAAAAGGGAGGGAAACAGAGTTGGGGTGATTTCGTTTTCCGGGTGTTGTGGAAAACCATCACGTGGCCGAAGGCAGCGCGGGCTGAAGCACCGCGCTACGTAGTGTGGTGCTTCAGCCCGCACTGTTCCTCCCTGCGCAACCTCCATTTCCTCCGGTAAGGCCCATGCGGTGGAGTGGCTTCGTTGCCCTTCGTTTCCTTCTGTAAAAACATGGGTTTCAGATACGCTGCGCCCACGGCACGCACGACACCCACCCACAAAAAGAGCGCAAAGTGCGAGGCGGCGGGCCTTCGCGAACTTTGCGCTCTTGGTTGAAAAGGAAGCGCTTTCAGCGATCCGTTCAGGTCGCCGGAGTGAACTTCACCGGCAGGCGCAGGCGCACCCAGACGGCTTCGCCTCCCTTACGGGCGGGGCGGAAGCGCCACTGCTTGACCGCGTCGAGGGTCGGAGCCTCGAAATCGGTCGCGCTCGATTTGACGACGTCGACCTGGCCGACTTGGCCCTGGTCATCGATCACGAGGTCGACCAGCACGAGGCCGCTGACCTTGTCGGCCTTGAGTTGGGCCGGGTAGGCGGGCGGCGGCGTGCGCAGCGGCTGCGGAACTTCATCCACCTCGGTGTGGACGACGGGCGCGGCCGCGAAAGCGGAGCCGACCAGAATAAGGGAAAGGGCGAGAAGGTTACGCCAGTTGTGTTTCATTGCGCGGCCGGCTATCGGAGTTTCCGCAAACGGCTTTAGCGCGAGCGACGGTCTATCAATGGACTTATTGCAAAATGAGGGCTTTTCCCGGCGAATCCGGGAGAAACAGGGCTCCCAACCCTACGCAGCGGCGATGGATTTGAATTCGCTCACCACGCTTTGCAGCGAGGCCTTGGCGTCGCCGTAGAGCATGCGGGAGTTGGGCATCAAAAAGAGTTGGTTTTCGATACCCGAGAAGCCCGCGCCCTTGCCGCGTTTGAGGCAGATCACGGTGCGCGCTTCGTGGGCGTTGATGATGGGCATGCCGTAGATCGGTGAACTCTTGTCGCGGGCGGCGGCGGGATTCACCACGTCGTTGGCGCCGATCACGATGGCGACGTCGACCAGGGACATCTGCGGATTGATGGCGTCCATCTCGACCAATTGTTCGTAAGGCACGCTGGCCTCGGCCAGCAGCACGTTCATGTGGCCGGGCATGCGGCCGGCGACGGGATGGATGGCGAAGCGCACCTCGGCGCCGTTGTTTTCCAGCATCTCCGCCAGTTCGCGCACGACATGCTGCGCCTGCGAGACGGCCATGCCGTAGCCGGGAATGATGACGACGTTGCGGGCGGCTTCGAGCACGGCAAACGAGTCCTCGGCCGAGATCGGCTTGAGTTCGCCCTGGATGGTGCCGTCGGCGTCCGTCGCGGCGGCCTTGCCGGTGTCGGCGCCGAAACCGGAGAACAGCACGTTGGCCAGCGAGCGGTTCATCGCCTTGCACATGATGATGGTGAGGATGACACCGCTGGTGCCGACGAGGCAGCCGGCGACGATGAGGACGTTGTTGGTGATGACAAAACCGGCGGCGCAGGCGGCGAGGCCGGAAAGGCTGTTGAGCATGGAAATGACCACCGGCATGTCGCCGCCGCCGATGGGCATGACCAGCGTCCAACCCAGCACGAAGGCCAGCGCGAGGCTCACATAAAACGCTTCGAGGCCGAACTCGCCCACCCCGCCACGCAGCACGAAGAAGGCGCCGGCGGCGACGAGCGCGACGACCAGGCCGCCGTTGACCAGATGTTGTCCGCCGAAAAGCACCGGCTTGCCCGAGAGCCGGCCGGAAAGTTTGCCGAAGGCGTAGATCGAACCGGTGAAGGTGATGCCGCCGATCAGCACGGCGAGGAAGATGACGCCGCCGGTGAAGTGGAGATTGCCGGCGAAGACTTCGAGGTAGCTCGGCCAGCCGATGACGCGGATCTTGGCGTATTCCGCCCAGCCGACGAGCAGCGAGGCAAGGCCGCCGAATCCGTTGAGCAGCGCGACCATTTCCGGCATCGAGGTCATCTTGATCAAACGCGCGCAGGCCAGACCGATGACGCCGCCGATGGCGAGGCCGACTGCGATCCAGGTGAAATCGATCACCTGGCGGTCAAAGAGCGTGACCACGACCGCGAGCAGCATGCCGAGGGCGGATAACAGATTGCCGCGGCGGGCGGTGGCCTGGCGGCCGAGCATCTTGAGGCCGAGGATGAACAGGATGGCGGCTGCGATGTAGGCCGCGTTGATCAACACCGGCAGGTTCATGACGCGTCCTCCTTTTTCACCGGCGCGGTTTTCTTTCGAAACATGCCCAGCATGCGATCGGTCACGATGTAGCCGCCGACGACATTGATGGTGGCGAGGGCGACCGCGGTGGTGCCGAGGACGGTGGTGAGCGTGGAGCCATCATCCGTGCCGGCCGCGATGATCGCACCGACCACGGTGAT
>CBINJL010000013.1:0-14861 GCA_966250925.1 uncultured Opitutus sp.
GACACTGGCACGTTCGGGCCGCTCCAGATGCACCGTGAAATTCAAACCTGCCTTCCCTCCTCCCGTGAACTGAAACACGCCCACATCGGACGGTCCGCTGACAAAGGCTTCCCGACGATAGGCCGCCCCATCGATCTCGTAGTCAACCCGGGCGATGGCGTCGGCCAGATCGAGTTCGCGTCGATAATTCTGCACCGGCTTGCCCTCCGCATCGGAAAACTCAAAACGCAGATCGGCCAGCAACTGATAGGATCCATAAGGCTGATTCGCCCCGCGGCCGCGACCGCTGCCGGCCCCGGCGGCGGTAAAATTATTCGCCACCAAGATCTCCGCCGCCGCGTTGTCTCCTTCCAGTAGCAATCTGCGAATCTCCGGCAACACCGCCGCGGCATCAGCCCGGTCCGAATCCTGAGGCGAACCGGACCACATCGCCGACTCATTCAACACGACCCGCTCCGCCAGCGGATCACCAAATGGCATGGCGCCAAGTCGGCCGTTACCCAGGGGAGCCGCAGAAGTGAAATGCTCCGCCGGCTCGTCAAACGTCACATAGCGTTCCGGCCACGCCGCGGGATCCCGCAGCCGTTCGATCAGACTCCGGGGCACTTCCAGAATCGTGCCGTGGCGCACCCGCTCGGGCGTGCCTTCAAATGGCATTTCGATTTTGTCCGAAACGTCTTCCCAATGCACCAGATCGGTCGAACGCATCGCACCGTAGTGGCGCGAGGTGTAGGCGTCGTAATACACCACCGTCGCCCCGTCGACTTCGAGCGCGGTCGGGCCTTCCACCCAGAGTCCTTCCGGCGTGAACGGCGCACCGAGTTCGCCAAACGGACCTTGCGGACTTTGCGCCCGGGCGACCCGCAGATGCTTCTTCGGCGGATGCCGCGTCTCGTCCTTGATTATCCAATACAGCTCGTCGCCGCGGCGGTGAAACGTGGCGTCAATCACGCTGAAACCGGGATCGTAGAACAACCGCGTCGGAGTAAACGTTTTCCAGTCCTTCGTCGTGGTGGCATACATGCGGTGATTAAATTCGCTTTCCGAAGACCCCGCCGTTTCCGGAAATTTCCCCGTCACCGTGGAGGCCCAGAAAATCACGAACTCCTCCGTCGTTTCGTCGTAAACCACCTCCGGCGCCCACGAATTGCGCACCTCGGACTCGTGCGCCATGACCGGAATCGCCTGCTGTTTCGACCAGGTGATGAAGTCGCGGGTCGAGGCGTGGCCGATGATGTTCTGATGCCAGCCCGAGGTCCAAACCATGTGGTAGGTGCCGTCCGGTCCGCGGGTCACGCAGGGATCGCGCATGAGAATCTCGCTGGTGCCGATTTCCGGCGTGAGCACGGAGCGGCCGTTGGCGATGGGGCGCCACGTGTAGCCGTCGTCACTCGTCAGCAGATGCAGCCCGTCTTCGCCGTTGCCGATGAAATAGGTGAACAAATACGCGGTGTCCGCGGCCCGCAGCCCCAGGCCGCCGACAAGGAGGAGGAGAACGAATTTGAGTCTGAGCATGATAAGAATATTCAATCCAAGCCGAATGCTGGTTAACCACAGCCGCCGCGGAGATCGCAGAGTATGATACGGCCTCTCAACCTTTCCCTTCGGTTCTCTGCGATCATTACGGACTTTGCGGTCTCTGCGTTAATTTAATTATCCGTCAAGGACGCCAGGATCAGCGGGCCAGCGATGCCGCGAGCAACCCGACCACCACCTCGGTGGATAGCGCCCGCACGGTGAGGGATTTCAACTCCTTGGTCGGATCGAGCTGCAGTGAAAGCGCGGTCGCGGCACCGCCCGTCGGACGTCCACCGTATCCATCTGGCCGATACCACTGCCCGGTGCCCAGCTCCAGCCGCCAGGGCGGCGACATCACATGACGAAAAGCGAAGTCGTCGATCACGTAATCCCTCTCGATCGGCCACCAGGTCCGCGGGTTTGTCAGTGGCAACCGCACCGAAGTCCCGTCGGTGTAGGTTACCTCGATTTCGCCATTGTCGATCCAGCTGTGCATCGGTCCGGTCGAGCCGGCCACCAGCACGGCGAGGTGACGCGCGCGTCCATGCAGCGGCGTGCTCAGTTCACGCGGGAAGTTTTCCCACCACGAAACGAAGGCGACGTTGGCCGATTCGGCTTCGACCGGCGTCGCAAACTCGACTCCATCCGGCACGGCGATTTTGCCCTGCCCCGTCGTCGCCGCGTCGCGCAGGCCCGAGTCGTCGAGTTCGGCCTGCGCCCGAAAATCGGACCAGCTGCCGAGCCCCTGTTTGGGCAGACTCAGCGACACGTGCGGCGAGCGCGGCGAAAGATACTCATGGGTAAAGATCGCATCGACCTGGTCGTTGAACAGGTCGCCCAGCGGAATCGTTTCCCAATCGAACGCGGCATCCTCGGGCAACGCCACATGCGGTGAAGCGACCGGATCGCCGTTGAAGAGAGAATCATACGCATGGGGCGGGTCGCCGTCCCATTGAATGCTGAATCCAAGCTTGTTCTTGGCCGGAACTTCCAACTCGATCCATTGACCGCCTCGTGCATCGCTTTGCACGCGCACTTCCGCGACCTGACGATCGTCCACCCAGGCTCCCTGGAACAATCCGCGCGCAGGCACCCGGAGACGCAGCGTTTCAATACCCGGAAGTGTTCCCGTCCACGTCCAATATTCCTTGCGCCCGTGACGCCGGAATCGCCATGCAAAATCCGGCGTGGTGATTGCGGCCTTTTCCCACTCCAGCGGAAATCCCGGCGCCAGGGTCAGCACGCCGCGGATTGCGTCGGGACGCACGCCGAAGAGCCCTTCCACCAACGCGCGGGAAAAGGTGCCAATGGGATCGGCGAAGTCGCGGTAGGTTTCACGCCGATGCACGTCGAGTTGCGAGAGGTTCGGAATGTTGCCCGGCGATTGACTGAGATACATCGCATCGAGCAGCGTGCCGCGCCACAACGGCCAGGCCAGATCAGGCCGCCCGGCCTGCCAAAACGCGAGCGCCGCGTGGGCGTTTTCCGACGGCACGACGTTGTTCAGACTCCATTCGTAGGGTTGCCAGATCGTCGTGGGCAGCATCCAGGCTTCGCCTTCCGGCACGCCCGGCCCGGTGACCGGAATACGCGGCTGGATCAGATTCATCCACTGGGCGAACCGCTGGGCATCGAAACGCCCCAACACTTCGGAATCGAGCACGTGATAAAACGTCCACAAGGCCGTCGCGTCGTGGCGACGCTGCAGTCCCGCCCGCTCCACATACTCACCGAAGAAATGCATATCCGCATTCCACAGCCGCGACGTCATGGCAGCGTGGATACGCTCAGCCTCGGCAGTATGCGGTGCCGGATCTTCGCCGAGGCGGCGCGCGATTTCCGCGGCCATGACGCGGTGCCAGTAATTGAGCGCCGAGGCGTGGGTCGTGCCGCCGCCGTTGTAGGTCAGCGCGTCGCTGGCCCAGATCGCGGCGTAGCTTTCATAAAGTCCGTCGCGATCGAAACAGCGTTTTTCCCAATCCAGATGCCGTTCCAAAAACGGCCAGACTTCGCGGGCAAAATCGAGGTCGCCGGTCCACATCAGGTGGCGCAGCAGCAGATCGACGAATCCCAGCGCCATGTCGTAGTGGCGCGCGGGAATCGAACCGAAGCCGTGCAGGGCGCGCCAGTCGTCGGTGGCCAGATTTTTGGCCGGATCGGCGGCAGGCGGATCAGGAAAGTCGGCGGCATCGGTGTTCTGCTGCGCGATCCAGTGGCGCGCGTAGGCGCGAAACCGTTCATGCCAGCCGAGCGTATCAAGCGCCGCCGGACCGCGCCACCCGAGCAGGGGCATCCGCCAGGCGATGGCGCCGTGCATCACATGCGGCTCCTGCCAGACTGCGTCGGCGGCGACCAGCAGCGCCCCCGGCAGGGCATTGAGAAACGGATCGGGCGTATCGACGACGACGCGACCGACCAGCGCGGCGCGGGCGGCTTCGGTTTCATCCCAGAGCGCGGCCAGATCAGCGTCGCTGAACGATGATTCGGGTGTGGTTGCAAACAGACCGAGGAAAGTCGGCTCGCCCAAGGACACGGACAGTTGCCCCTGCAATACCGGCGCGGACGGAGCGGCGGTTGACGGCAGCCACGCGGTCGGATCGGGCGCGCTATTCCATGATTCGAATTCCACCGCACCGGTCGGACCTGACGGAGTGGTAATGAAATCGAAGGCGCCGGCGCGGTTGAGGTAGCGGACCATGTCGGCGGCGATGCGATTGCCCGCCGTTTCGGCCTGAGTGGGCGGCATGATTTCCGCCGGATCACGGCCGGCAATGATGTCGCCGTTGCGTTCGTTGGCCGAGCGGTTGTGTCCGCCGGCAAAACTCCAGACCACGTCGCCCGGCAAGACGGCATCGGTTTCGATTTTCCAGATCGCCGCCGTGCGCTCGCGCAGGGCCTGCACCGACAGGGTCAGGGTCGCGTCGCCCAGACGCGGATCGCGCACCGCATAGATCACGCTGCCCGGCCGGTAGCGCATTTCGATCTGCGCCGCCTCGTGCAGCCATAACGCGCGACCCTCCTCGCCCGCGAGGCCGAGGCGCAACACGCCGCCCTTGCGCGGCAGGTTGACGGCAAACTCCGGACGGTCGCCGGCATCGACGCGAAACGACGTGCGGGCCGCGTAGAGCGGTCGGTTGAAATTCCCCGCGCCGTTGACCGTCACGAAGTCGGTGCCGTCGGGACGATACCGCAGCGGCCGGGCGATGTTATCGGCGCGGTTCGGTTCGATGCGCGCGCCACCAAAATTCGGCGCGTGCGTCGGCAGCGTGGATTGAGCAAGCGCGGCGGAAGCAGCGCCGATGCACCAAGCAGCGACGGCCAGAATTTTTAACCACGGATAAACACGGATGAACACGGATGAACACGGATGCTCCTTGGTGGCCCTTCTCCGTATCACTTAATCGTCATGCCGACGGTTCGATTAGGCTGCATATTTTACGGAAGGGAACGAAGACAACAAAGGGTTCGAAGTTCATGGCGCCGAGTTCGACTTCGTTGACTTCGTTTCCTGCTGTGAAATCCAACGGCGTGGGTTGTTGGCCGCTGCGCCTCAGCCGGCGGCGGCGCGGAGGACGACCCAGAAGGCGCCGAGGATGGCGAAGGATACGCCGAGGCAGATGATGAAGCCCACCGCGTCGACCTTGTCCCACTTGGTGAATTCCCAGTTGGAATTCGGGCCGAAGAGCTTGCTCTCGTTGAAACGACCCGGATTCCGCGCGGTCGCCGCCATGGCTTCCTCCTCCAGCACCGGCGTGGCGCCGACCGGGGTCTTCATCTTGCCGAAGAACAGATCGGTGCGGCGCTGATCCGGGCGACGGGTGCAGAGACTCACGAGCACAAGCACGAGGAACGGAAAGAGGCCGTCGTAAATGAACCGGGCAGCGTTGCGACCCGACGGCGACAGGGCAGCGACATCGAGACCGAGCTTGTCGAGCACGTAGAGCTCGACGTGGAAACGCTTCTGGCCGATCAGCGCGGAATTGGGATCGGACGGGTTCTCGCGCACCACGGTGTCGAAGAAGACCGGCATCGGACGACCGTTAAAATCCACCTGCCGCGTAAGCGTTTCGCTGCGGGCGACCGAGTCCATGCTCGGGGCAATGAGCGACGGCGTGATGATGTTGAGCAGCGCCGAGATGATGACGGTCGCCCACACCGCGGTGGCGGTGAGTTTGCGCCAGAAAAAGATCAGCATGACCGACGCGCCGAAAGGCACGTTGACCGTGAGCATGAGCTGCACGACCGCATACACGTCGTCCATGTTGGCGGCGGCATAGACGCCGATGCTGAGAATGACGACAATCGCCCAGCGGCCGGTCCGCACCATCTGCGCCGGCGTGGCGTCGGGCACGAGATAGCCATAGACGTTGCGGGTGAAGAGCGCCGACACCGCCATGGTCTGCGAGGCGATGGTCGACATGTTGGCCGCCAGCAAACCGGCCATCATGAGCCCGAGGAAACCGGGCTTGAGCAATTGCAACGCCATCGTGCCCCAGGCGGAATCGGGATCGGACAACTTGTCCGCGCCCTGATACAGCGCGATGGCGATGAGGCCGCAAAACGCCCACAGGATGATCATGATGCGCTTGGCGTAGGTGCCGGAGACGGCGCCGAAGCGGGCGGCGAATTCGTTCTTGGCCGAACCCGACACGCTCATGTTGCCGATGATGCCGTGAATCTGGACGATGGAGATGAGGAAAATGCCGAAGAGTTCCCAGCCGCCTATACTCGCGGCTCCGCTGCCCCCGAGCAGATTGAACATGTCGGGAGGCACCTTTTCCGCCAACTGGCTCCAGCCGCCGATGGCGGCGAGTCCGAACGGAATCAGGATGATGGAAAACAGCACGATGAGCGTGCCCTGGAAGGCTTCGTTGATCGCGGCGGCCTCCAAACCGCCCATGACGATGTAGGCCCCGACCACCAGCGAATAGAGAATGTAATAGATCCACTTCCCGCTCGGGCTATCGAGCCAGGAAACGAAACTGCGCAGCTCGCCGCGCTTGTTTTGTTCGCGCAGCAATTCGAGCCGCAGTTCGTCATCGGCCGAGAGCGTGCCGCTGAGGGATGCGCCTTCGAGCGCACGAAACTCGTGATAGCCCTCGACCGCGGCGCGTTCCTCGACCGTCCAGCGCGCCTCGGGTTTCACCAGCAGCGAAGCGGTGACCTTGTAGCCGACGAGATTGCCGAAACCGATGATGACGATGACCGTCGCGACGATCTGGAAAACCGCATAAAAGCGGGCCAATCCGCGGGTGCCAAAACGATCCTCGAAGAGGTCCGCCACGGTGACGAGCCGCACCCGGCGGAACCACGCGTTCATGAACCAGTAGTAGGGGTTCATGAAGAGCGTTTGCAGCGACAGCCACACGCCCGAAGCGCCCTTCTGGTAAACGAGTGAAGCGGTGCTGACCGCGCCGTTGGCGTCGGTGGCGTTGCCGAAATTCAGGAAGAATTGATAGAGCTTGCCGAGTTTACGGCCGGCCAGGAAGTAACCCTCCTCGCTCTTGGCGGCGGCGGCGGCGCGACGCCCGATGTAGATCACGATCGCCAGGTAGGAGAAGATGACGAGGAGATCGACCAGATGAAGGCTGCCAAAACGCATGGGGTATTCAAAAATTGGAGACGCGGCTCACGAGCGAAGGCCCGGCAAAGCAAGAGGGGTTCCGATGAACCTGACGGAGGAAGCGTCGCCTGCCGAGGCAAACCCGTCGGCGACGCCGCATTGGGCCGGTCCGGGAAAACCCGGGCAACCGGAGCCCGATTCTGACAGTTCGCGAATACGGCTCCCGGCCAGGCGCCACTCCCCCGCCGCGGTCGTCGGCCAGCAACGACCCTTGGTAATCGTTCTCATTCTCGTTCTCGTTCTCGAATCCGAACGGCGAAGGCGGGATTTAACGCCAAGTCCGCCAAGATCGCAGAGCCCGCAAAGCCCCCCGCCGAAGGCGGTCTTTCTCTTTCTTCTTTATCTTAATCTTTCTTTGACGCCGCCAGGCGCCCCCACTCCCCCGCCGCGGTCGTCGACGAGCAACGACCCTACATTGGCCAAACATTCTCGTTTTCGTAATCGTTCTCGTTCTCGAACTCGAACTACGGGAACCGTTTTACCAGCTTCGTCTAGGGGTCCACCTCGCCAGACCCGCTTCATCCTGTCGCCCGCCCTACTCGCCGACTACGGACAATCCCCAGACCACGCCCAAACTGACCGCTTCGACGCGATAGCGGCCGGGCTCACGCAGGCGTAGTTCGAAATGCCCCCAGCCCTTGGTCGGATCGACCGTGCCCACTTCGGGGCACAATCCGCTCACACATTCGACGTCACCATCCCAGGGTGCGAACCAACTGGCCACGAGGTGACCGTCCTCATCCGTAATCTCGATCCAGATCGAACTCAGGTGCTCAAAGGTCACGTCAATTTCGAGCCGACTCTTAGCCTCGCGTTCGCAGCCGCGAGAATCGGCCGACGCCTGCGTTGGAGTAAACAAGATCACGGCGAGAGTCAGCAGGAGGAGGCAGGATTTCATGGGCGATCGCGATTTCGGGATGAACGTGCAAATGATCGGCGCGGCAGGACGACGCAGAAAGTCTGCAATGAGACGCTCGGTTTCGCCCAAAGTTTCCTGGGGCGCCGCAATCAAAATCAAATTGTTCCCGCGTCCCCGACGCCACCTTGCCGCCGCCCGGCCTGCCCCTCGTAGTGCGGTGCTTTAGCCCGCACTTAATCAATCCGCTGTTCCACAATCGATATATTAACGCAAAAACCGCGGAGATCGCAAAGATCGCAGAGCAAAGCAGTAGAGAAGCGCCAATGCACGCGCGCACCAAACAAAAACCCCGGGCCGAAGCCCGGGGTTTCGTTTTACCTGAATACTAAACCTAACCTACCTAATGAATGTGAGTTTGTTTAGAACTCGAACTTGGTCGTCAGGATGAACTGACGCGGGTCGACGATGCGGTAGGCATTCGGCGAGCCGTCGTAGTTCACGCCCACCACCTGCAGGTCGCCGTCTTCGAAGACGTTGACGACGTTGAGCTGGGTCTTCATCCGCACGCGGTCATTGAAGATCTTGGTGGTGTAGCCGACCCACAGGTCGACGTAAGTGTTAGCATCGTCGTAGATGGGACGGGAGGTGTCGGACAGAGTGAGGTCGGTGGAGCCGGAGCCGGGATTGACCTTACCGTAATAACCGATGACCGCCTTGTCTTCCCAACGGGTGCTGCCACCGACGGAGAAGCCCTGAAGAGCGCCTTCCTCGAAGTTGTAATTGGTCAGGAAGGACCAACGATACTTGCGCTGGCCGGGAGCGGCCTGTCCGTCGAGGTCGCGAGCAATGGCATACTGCGGCGTGACCACCGCGTCGTAGTATTCCTGCGCGTTCTCGATGCCGTCCGCGTTACCCAAACGAGCCTCGGAGCGATAGCCATAGCTGCCCCAGAACGTGCCGTAGTTGTATTCGATGCCGTTGTCGGCGGTGAACGGCTGGGCGTATTGCTGATACTGCGGGAGCAGGTAGTCAGCCGCGCGAGCAGCCTCCCACACGGGGCCACGCTCGGCATACCAGGCGTCGAACTCCTTGAGCACGTTGGAATACTTGGTTTCCTGCTGACCGGCGGTGACTTTCATCGTCCAGTTGCGGGTCGGGTTGTAGGTCAACTGAATCTCCATACCTTCGGCGACGGCATCGCGGGTAGCGTAGATGCTGCCCACATCGGCGTAGTAATCGAAGGGCAGCCCCCAGATGGCGGCGGTCTCTTCGTCGAGGGCATCGAGCTCGGCTTGGCTCCAACCATCGGTGTTGAAGTCCGTGCGGAGGGTCGGATCGAGGCCGCGATTGATCAACGCGAGTTCACGCGCCCAGTTACGGAACAGCGTCGTGTCAACGTTGCCGGTCAAACGGCTGATCGAGGTGCCGGGATTGGTGCGCTCGTTCTCGTTGGTGGACTTGAACCAGTTCACGCGGGCGAAGAGTTTGTCGTCGAGCAGAGAGAACTGCACACCCCAGTCTTCACCTTCACCGGTGGGCTTGGGCAACGGATTGCCGAAGGCATCGACCTGCGCCGCGGACGGCGGGTTGAAGTTATCGGACTTATTGTAAGAGAAGCCGAGGCTACGGAGGAATTGATGAAGCTGAGAGCCGGAATCGGCCTTGTCTTCAATACCAGACCAGTTGTCGAGCGGACGGACCACTACACCGGTGGTGCGGGTGGTGCCTTCCAGCTCATCCCAATAGTTCCAACGTTCCAGGGCGGCGTCGGCATCGAACCAACCGTCAACCCACTTTTCGGCGGAGGTCATGCCAGGGGCGACCTCGTTACCGCCAGGGCCGTCAAGAATGGCGCCGGTCGTGGTGTTACGTGCCTTGTATTCGTCCTTACGCACACCGAAGGTGGTGATGATCCGATCATTCCAGAGATGGCTGGTGATGGCCGCGCTGGTGGAATCGACGACTCGCTCGGTGGCCGTCACGTGATCGGCCATGTCGAAGTAGCCCATGGTGGTGCCGAGGGTGCGCCACTCGGAGTGGTTGTAGTCGTAATACGAAATGCGACCGTTGTAGGTGCTGTCGTTGAATTCGCCGGCCGAGCGGGTGACGGTGCCAAAGGGCTGGGTGCCCGGGTTCGCCAGATAATAATTACGCACCGAGGAACGGCGCTGGCGGTTCCATCCGGCAGCAGCGGGGTTGCTCGCCCAGTAAATGGTGCCGTTTTCGATCTGGTCGTCTTCGATCTCAAACCAACGTTGGCGACGGTAGAGGGACTCAACATCGTTGCGGGTCCAGAGACCGAGCACTTGGTGACGGCCGAGCCACTTGGTCCAGTTGTCGTTGTCGGTGAAGTCGGGCGTCCACGCCAACATGGCGCGGTAGTTGTCGTTGACCTGATTGTTGATGAAACGATCGGGCTCGAAGTCCTGCACGTAGGGCAGGCCGAAGAAGGGATTCGGCGTGCCGTCGGCCTGCGTGACGTTGGTGTCGACGAACAGGGTGGCGACGTTGAGCTGCGAAACGGTGTAGCTGGTGGACGATTCGAAATCCTGGCGGAACCAGCCAGCGCTGAAGTTGAGGCTCGGAAGGATTTCCTGTTCGAGTTCGACGTTGTAGGTCGTGTTCTCGTCGTGACCGAAGTTCATCTGGAGAATATTCACGTTCTCCCAGTCATAGATACTCTTGTCGGACACACCCGGGTAACGATAGCTGCCCACGCCGTTGCCGGTCGCACTCCAGAAACCGGACTCAGTATAGGTCGTGTTGTAGGCAGCGTCCCAAGCGGGATTGGCGAAGATGTCAGCTTCAGCATACGGGTAGATCGGACCGTTCGCGAGCGGATCGCTGGCCGTGCCATAGAACGTGCGGTAACGCGCAGCTTCATTGTAATACCAGCTGTGGACCTGGCCGTCCTGAATCTGCATGCGCGGGCGATTGGTGTTACCGATCCACATGCCGGGCGTATAAAACACCGAATTGGTGTTGGTGAAGGCCGCACCGCCATAGATCGGGGCACCGTTGTATTGGGTGCGATCGCCGTTCCAGAGCGCCGGATTGTAGTTCGAGAGACTTTCGATGTAGGCGCGGGTGTCGTCGATACGCGGGGAGCCCGTGCGCAGGGAAACCGGGCCGCGGGTCTCGCCAGTCACGGTGCTGTATTGCATGCCGGTGGAGGCGTCGAACGCCCAGCCACCGCCCGTGCGCCACTCGGTGACCGAGTCGCGCGGCGTCAGCGTGTTGGGACGGCGGTTGTCGTTGTCATAGGTTTCGATGCTGGCCCGCAGCACCGTCTTGTCGAACGGGCGGAAGGTCAGCGCACCGTAGAGACGGGTGGTGTCGTCGTAGGACGGCTTGCGCTCGAAACGTTTGTTGTCAGAGAGCACCGCACCGTAAAGGGCGAGCTTGTCGTCGATGATGGCCTTGTTGAAGGCGAAGCTGCCACGGTAGGAACCACGATCATCGAAGCGCAGCGACACCGTGTTGCTGTCACGGTTGAGCACCGCCTGGGCCATGGTCTGGTTGACCACACCGGCCGGGCTACCCATGCCGAAGAGCATGGAATTAGGCCCGCGGCTGATTTCGATCGACTGCACGTTGTAGGCGTCGAACGGGACCTGCGAAACCGACGGATAATAGTTGATCGCCGAGCTGGGCACACCGAGACCGCGGATACGGTTGGCGGTGGCGTTCGTCAGCGGCGCACCGTTGGCACCGGAGGTGAAACCGGCGTTCACGTCGACCACACCGTCGTTGCGCAACGACTGGATCGACGGCGTGTAGGTGCCGGACCCTTCGGTGTTGGCCTCGTAGCGGAAGACATCGTTGATGTCGGTGGAGGCGGTGTCCTCGAGCTGCTGCACCGTGATGACGGTGATCGAGGAACCGAGGTCGGCAAGGTTCGTGCGCATGCGCGAACCGGCCAAGGTGTTCTGGGCGAAGTAACCTTCGTCCTGCGACGAGTCGACCTGGAAGGGCGACAGGGTGATGATATCTTCCTCTTCGGACTCAGTGCCGGAAGCGGCTTCATCAACCGTTTGGGCGAGGGCCGGAGAGGCCAACGCAAGAGCCAGCAGGGTGCGTGGAACGCGACCGAACCGGCTCCGATGGGAGGATGGTCTGTGCATCATGGATAGCTTGGGGTTGGGTGGGTTTGATACCGCGACCACTGCCTCGGGAGCAGGGAGCACGGGGTCATTTTCCTTGAAGGAAAGGGAGAGCGCTTACGCGTAGTGTTGGGGTTAATACAAGGGGTGAAGCACCCAGGTGGCACACAGGACACACCAAGGTTGCAGGAATAACACGCCCGGGGGGCCGTTTCGACAACGGCACCCGGATCGGACAGTCCGAGGGTTGCGGATGGCGACGTGGTTAAACGAAGTCCGTTTCCCGTTTCGCGCAACCGGATGCATCACGATGCGCAGAATGGGCTTTGATTCTCTGGCCAAACTCATTTTCTGGCGCCACGGCGTTTCCCCTATTCCCCCCTCATCTGCCGGCTCGGCGGCCCTGTAATATGCCGAGCGCCCCTCCCCGCCATGTCCACCGTCCCCGCCCCTGCTCCCGCCGCGTCCGTCGCGGTCGACGAATTCGAACGCACACCCGTGCCCGCGCACGCCCTCAAGGGGCCGCGCGCCTTCTGGGGCATGTATGCGGGCGAACACACCGCCGGCACCGAGTTCATGATCGGGCCGATGTTCGTCGCTTGGGGCGTCGGCGCCCGCGATCTGATTTTTGGCCTGCTGCTGGGCAACTTCATCGGCGTGCTGATCTGGCGTTTCATCACCACGCCCATCGCCATGGGCACACGCCAGACGCTCTACTACAAACTGGAGCAGATCTGCGGCCGACGCCTCGTCTCGATCTACAACATCGCCAACGGCGTGCTCTTCTGCTTCCTCGCCGGCGCCATGGTCACGGTGTCGGCCACTGCGGTCGGCGTGCCGTTTCCCGGCATGCAGATGCCGTCGTTTTCCGATGTGATGCCCACCGGCGCCGCGTGGACCTTCACCTGTCTCGCCCTTGGCATCGTGATGACCGTGGTGGCGATCCGCGGCTATTCCTTTGTCGCCCGCATGGGCAACATCGCCGCGCCGTGGATGTTTCTGATCTTCGTCGCCTGCGGCGTGGTCATGCTGCAACGCCTCGACTCGACCGACCTGTTGGCGTTGCTCGAACCGGCCCCCGGCACTGAACCCCAGATCGGATTCTGGGGAGTGGTCTTCTTCTCCGCCTTCTGCAACGCCGCCATGAATCTCGGCCTCGCCGATATGTCGGTGCTGCGCTACGCCCGCAAACCGTCGAGCGGATGGGCCGCCGCCGCCGGCATGTATCTCGGCCACTACGTGGCGTGGATCTGCGCCGCACTGCTGCTGGTGTATTGGGTGCGCGAGCGCGGAGCCAGCGCCGCCGACGGCGTGCCGCCCGGCGTGATGGTGTTCGACGCCGTCGGCTGGGCCGGCCTCATCTGCGTGATCATCGCCGGCTGGACCACCGCCAACCCCACCATCTATCGCGCCGGCCTCGCCTTCCAGGGCGCCCTGCCCCGCGCCACCCGCACGCAAGCCACGTTGCTGGCCGGTGCGGTCTGCACGGTCGCCGGCATCTTCCCCGCCTTTGCCATGAACCTGCTCAGCTTCGTCGGCATTTACGGCACCATCCTGGCCCCGATCGGCGCGGTGATCTTCGTCGATTACTTTCTCGCCCGCCGCTGGGGTCTGCCCAGCAATCCCGCCGCCGCTAGCGGTCTCTCTTTCAACAGCGATGTGCTGCTCGCCTGGGTCATTCCGGTCGGCATCGGCATGGCGCTGCATTTCGGCCGCGGCGTGCCCGCCCACTTCCTGCCCCTGCCTTGCTGGATCGCCTGTGGAGTGATCTACGCTGCGCTCGCCAAACGCCGCGGCCCGACCGCCGCCGCCTGAGCTGGCCTGCCTTTTCAACCTTTAGCCTACGCGCCATGAAGCTGTTGCTCAATCTCCTCGCCGCCCTCGCCCTGATCGCCACCGCCCTCGCTCCGGTGCTGCACCTCAACGACAAACTCAGCGCCGCGGGCATGAAGTCAGCGCTGCTCGTCGCCGCCGTGGTCTGGTTCGCCGTGGCCATCCTGCGCGACCGTCAACAGGCGAGCTGACGCCAAATACCCGACAGCCCTCATCGGCCTTACAGGACTTATCAGTGTTCATCATTGTGCCTCAGTGGTTAAACTAACTGCTTCCAACCGTTGCCGAAATCCCGGCCCACAGCCGAAAGGAGGCGGTGGAAACCACTGATGAACACCAATGGACTCTGGTGGGAAAATGGCCCACGCGTGCAGCTCTCGGCGTTGGCCATTCAACCTAAATGCCGCAGTTTAGCCACGGAGGCTTAAACGGCAATTTAAGTGATTGATTTCGAACATTATCCACCTGTCTTTACCTCTCAAACAACTCTATCCTAAAGGCCGAAGACGGTCCTAAATCGTCTCCCAAAGACGTGAGTTTCAGGCCCGAGTATAGGACAACCACCATACGCAACGTCGCCGGCACAAACCGACGATTCGAGACCTTGACCATCCTCAAAGGTTGATTAAACCTTTTTGTCATGCCCAATCAGCTCGCCAGTTCCAAACGTCGCCAAAGTCTGGCCGAAAGCACCGTCGTGCTGGACGCGTTGGCAGCAATTGCTCGGGCAGAGAAAACCACTGTATCCGACTTGGTCCGCCACGCGATGCGTGAAACGGTTCGGCAGCGTTCGTCGAATCCCAAGCTTGCGCCGCGCTTGCAGCGCCTCGCTGAGAGTCTAGCCCCGCAGCCCCCGGCACGCTTTCGTTCGGCTGCTCAACTCGCCCGATACAAACGCGCCCAACGTGAGCATGACCGACTGCTG
>CBINJL010000014.1:0-14814 GCA_966250925.1 uncultured Opitutus sp.
GTTCTCCCGCAACACCTGCGCCGTCAGCCGGGCCCGGCCCGCCGCATCGTTTTTGAACCAGGCCTGCTTGGACGCCAGCGCGAGCGCCTGCTCCAGTTCGCGCGCCCAGGTGTCCAGCGCCCAGGCGGTGTTGGCGTCGACCAACTGCACCAGGTTCACCACCGATCGTGACAACAACGCCGCCACCCGCGGCGGGCCGTCGTCCTGCGCCAGCAGGCGGCGCAGGGCCGCGCCGGTCACCGCCTCGCCGCGCCATTGCCACACCGTGCCTTTGCCGGCGAGTCCCGTCCAGGCCAGCGCGGCGAGGATCTCGTCGCGCACCGCCGGCTCCGTCAGGGTGAAGGTCGCGCCGCGCCCGAGCTCGCGCACCTTGGCCAGCCACTCGTATTCGCGATGCAGCTTGTTGCGTTGCTGCGCCACGATGCTCGGCAGGGCGTCGGCCGCTGGTTTTTCCGCCGTCCAGATCGTCACGCCTTCGCGCCAGTATTCCGCCGACAACAGCCGTTGCGCCACCTCCGCCACCGTGAGTTGTTCGCCGTGAAACGGCACCAGCACGGTCGTGCGCGGCAACGTGTAACGCTCCGGCGGCGTCTCGCCGGCCAGCCAGGCCTGCACTTCCTTCGCCCCCCAGCGGGCGTCGCGCACCGACGACAGCAGCCCGCGCAGCAACGCCCGCACCTGCACCGGCAGATCCGTCATCAACTCCACGCCGCCGGCCCGGGCTTCCTTGGCATCGGCTTCGCGCAACATTTCCTCGGCCCGCCGGCGCACCGCCTCCGCCGTGCGGGGCAGGTCGCGTTCCAGGTCATGCGCCATCACCGTGCGCCCCAGCCAGAGTTCCTGAATCAACCGGCCCAGCGTCCACCAGTCCCAGGCCTTCAGCCCCTCGTCCGCCGGCATGCGGTGCAGCCCCGCGGCTTCCGGCGGCACCAGCGTCGGATCAGTCGGCACGGCCACCAATTCCCCCGACCCGAACGGCACGCTCAGCTCCACCCGGTTCAGACAGGCTTCGCCCATGTGCGCATCGGGCAACACCACCCGATCCGCCGCCAGTTGCAGAAAAACCAACCCGCGCTCATGCAGTCCCGCCAGCGCGCGCGCCAGCGGTCGCACCAGCTCGGTCACGTCATCCGTAACCAGCTTGGCCGTCGCCAGCCGCTCTTCCAGCGTCGGCCCGTCGATTGCCTGCCAGACTTCCACCCGACCACTGTCCTCGATCACCGACTCCACCAGCACCGGCCCGCCCGGCAACGGAGTTTCCGCCAACGTTTGCCAGACCCAGCGGCGGTTGGCCGAATCGGCCGACTCCGAGACACGCCGCAAACGCACCGGCACGCCGTCGCTCACCCGCACCCCGGCAAACACGCGCCCGCCGCCATGCGGCGCCAGCTCGCGCTCGATCGCGTAGCGACCGCGCCAGCAACCGCCCGGCACCAGCTCCGAAGCCGCGTTGGCCGGCTCCGCTGCTGCCGCGGGGTTCATGCGGGAAGTGGGGGCATCATCCGTCATGAAGACAGATGCGCCATCGGCACAGCGGCCGATTTCTGAAGCCGCCACCGGCCGTTTCCTCCCCTCCAAGGGGTGGAGGCATTTTGCAAAGACGGGATTTAACTTCGCGCCGCGGGCGTCGATAGTGGCCCGGGCTGGCCACCCATCGCGCAGGCTCGACCCTGCGTTCCCCGTTTCCTCCTCCCTCACGCCAGTGGATGACGTTCTGATCACTCTTGTTGCCGTCGCTATCGCCGTCGGTCTCGCCATGGCCTTCGTGTCCTGGCGCATCAACCGTATCCAATATCCGCCGGAACTGCGCTGGCCCAGCCAACGCAAACGCCGACGCCGCAAACCCGGCGCGGACGACCATTCCGACTGAACGCTACGCCCGCCGAAGTCCGAACCTTTTTCAGAAGGCAGCGCAGGCAACCAAGCCACTGCTGCGGGTTAGCAGCCAGACTCGTCTTACACCTGCAGCCTTGGAAAAACAGATTGTCACACCAAGATCGCAAAGGTTGCAAAGATCTACAATGTAGCAACTTCGCTATCTTTGCGGCCTTGGTGTAAAGTTCAGAACCCAGGGGTGGTTGGTCTTAGCTACGATTCACGTCCCTTGCCAGACCCGCGGCGGCGCCCCACGGTGGGCGTTTCCATGTCTCAGACCGCCGACCTGCGCATCCGCGCCACCAAGCCCCTCATCGCCCCCGGTGTGCTGGCCGAGGAAATGCCGCTAGATGAGGTCGCCACCGACCGCATCGCCGCCGCCCGCCGCACCATCGCCGCCATTCTGCGCGGTGAAGACGACCGCCTGCTGGTCATCGCCGGCCCGTGCTCGATTCATGACCCCGCCGCCGCACTCGACTACGCCGCCAATCTCGCCAACGCCGCCGCCCGCCATCGCGACGAGTTGTTCGTCGTCATGCGGGTCTATTTTGAAAAACCCCGCACCGTCGTTGGCTGGAAGGGCCTGATCAACGACCCCGACCGCGACGGCTCCTGCCGCATCAACCACGGCTTGCGCCTCGCCCGCCGGCTGTTGCTCGATGTCACCGCCGCCGGCCTGCCCGTGGCGACGGAGTTTCTCGATACCACGCTCGGACAATACTACGCCGACGCCGTGAGCTGGGCCGCCATCGGCGCCCGCACGGTCGAAAGCCAGATTCATCGCGAACTCGCCTCCGGCCTCTCCATGCCGGTCGGCTTCAAAAACCGCACCGATGGCAACCTCCAGGTCGCGGTCGACGCCATTCGCTCCGCCGCCTGCCCGCATTGGTTTCCCAGCCTCACCCGCGAAGGCGCTCCCGCCATCATGGGCACGACCGGCAACCGCGACACCCACCTCGTCCTGCGCGGCGGGACGGCTGGCCCGAATTTCGACGCGGCCCAGATCGCCGCCGCCGCCGAACTCCTGCACCGCCACGAGCTGCCGCCGCACCTCATGGTCGACTGCAGCCACGCCAACAGCGGGAAGGACCCGGCCCGCCAGATCGCGGTCGCCGCCGACCTCGCCACCCAGATCGCCGCCGGCCAACGCGCCATCGCCGCCGTCATGGTGGAAAGTCACCTCCTCGGCGGCACCCAGCCCATCGACGCCAACCCCCTCGTCTACGGCCGCAGCATCACCGACGCCTGCCTCGGCTGGGAAGAAACGCTGCCGCTCCTCTCCTCCTTCGCCGAAGCCGTGCGCGAACGACGAAAGCCCCAATAACTCATTCTCGTTCTCATACTCGTTCTCGTTCTCGAAAACTTGGAATGACTTCCGTGCCTTTTGGCGCGGGAGAACGATTGGTCCCATGCCCCCGATCTTTCTCTTTATTCTTTATCTTAATCTTTCTCCCCGACCGCGCCAACCCGAGCGAAAGCATGCAGCAGTTTGGCGACGCTTCGCGTCGTCAGAGAAAGACGAAAGATTAAGATAAAGAATAATGATTGGCCCCATGCCCCTCGCCGTCCTCGCCGATCACCTCCTCGCCGAACTCCGTGCCGCCGGCTCCCCCGCCAACGTCGCGGGCCAGCGGCGCTTCGGCATCCGCCCGCGCACGGAACAACTCGGCTGCCCGATTCCGCTGCTCCGCGCCCTCGCCAAACCCCATCGACGCGATCACGCCCTCGCGCTCGAACTGTGGTCGCGTCCGATTCACGAAGCTCGCCTGCTCGCCGCCTTCATCGCCGATCCGCAGCAAGTAACCCCGCAACTCATGGACACGTGGGCGGCTGATTTCGACAGCTGGGATCTTTGCGATCAGGTCTGCCTCACCGTCTTCCGCCGCACCCCGCATGCCTTCGCCAAGGTCCGCGCCTGGGCGTATCGAGAACCCGAATACGAACGCCGCGCCGCCTTCGCCCTCCTCGCCAGTCTCGCAGTCCACGCCAAGGCGGAACCGGACGACACCTTTCTCGCGTTTCTGCCCCTCATCACCGACGCCGCCACCGACGAGCGCAACTTCGTCAAAAAAGCCGTCAACTGGTCCCTCCGCCAGATCGGCAAGCGCCCGAGCCCCGCGCTACACACCGCCGCCCTCGCCCTGGCCGAAACCCTCGCCGTTCACCCCGTTTCAAAAAGCGCCCGCTGGACCGGTAAATCCGCCGCCCGCGAACTGCGCACACGGTGAAAAGCACGTTACGCCATCACCACTTCAAATCCCAATTCCTGCGCCGCCACCGCTTGCCGTCGGTCATGCGTATACAGGCGGCGCACGCCCAATACTTCCATCGCCGCCAAATGGAGACGGTCCAAAGTCCGACAGGATTCCTTGGCCAGCCCCATTTGGACCAGCGAGACATCCCAAAGCACCCCGCCCAGCCGCTCAATGCGGAAGGGCGCTTCCGCCAGCAAAGCCTCAAACGCCACGCGCACTTTTCGATGTTGCGTCGCCGTGATTTTACCCGCCGCCCGCCGCGCAAATATCTGCTGCATTGCCTCTACCTGAGTCAGGCTCGATACCACGACTTTGTCTTCCTCGCCCACCCGCAGAGCAACTGCACCCGACTCCGGTTCCGGAAACAGCAGTTTTAAAAGACAGCTCGTATCAATGTAGAGCGCATCAGCCATCATCCCGATCCTCAGCCAAGGCCGCATCGATCCACCTCTGGGTCGCGTTCTTCCCCCAGGTGCGAATCATCCACTTTTCATGCATCTTCGGGTCGAACCGCGGGCGACCTTCCTCCGATGCGTCCTCCAACGGCAACAAACGCGCCACCGGAGTGGAGCCCCGGGTTACCAGCATACCGCCGGAAGCCTTGAGTCCTCGTTCCACGGCCGGCCATTTCTGTCGCAGGTCCCGGATGGAAATCGTCTTCATGCTCACACGTGAAACCTGTTTCACAAACGAGTCAATTCCCGGATCGGAACACTATGCTCGTCGCGCGCTTACTCCACCCGATACAATCCGTCGCGGGCGCCGACGTAGAGGGTGCGGCCGGCGGGACCGCCGAAGGTCAGACTGGTCGGGCGCGCCGGCAACGCGATGCGTTCACGCGCGGTGCCGTCCGGCGCGTAAACGAAGAGATCACCCGCCGCCACATACACGTTGCCATCCGGACCGATGAGGGCCGTCGCTTCGCCTTCCTCGGCCAACAGGCGAGGCGCCGACAACACTCCGTGCGCATCCACTTCACCGAAGAGAAACGTGCGTTGACCAAACTCGTCGGCCACCGCGATCGGACGGTCGGCGCGCGCCGGCGCGAGACTGTAGCAACGGATCAAATCGATCGTCGAATAATAGGAACGAAAACTGCCCGCGCGTAGAAACTCTTCCTCGGCCGGAATGAAAATCGAGCCGTCGGGCGACACAAAATGCCACGGCTGGGCTACCGTCGTGCGCGCCAGAAAATCATGACCGTCGCGCCAACGCGAGCTCGGCACCCAGGCGGTCGCCTCCGGACGCGGCGCGACGGTTTGCGGCACCAACGGCACGATGGGCGTTTCCGGGCGATCCGGATCAAAGGCGTAGACCGTGCCGACGCGCGTCACGGCCAACACGTCGCCGTTCGCCGCCACCGCGAGTGCCACCGGTTCGAGCGGTTCATCCCGCAGGAGGCGCAAACGCTCCGTCGCCACCTCCCAACGCCAGATGCGCTGCCAGCGCGCATCGACAAACAACACGTTTCCCGCCGCGTCCGCCACCAGGCCGTCGACGTTGTTGAAACCGTCGGCGAGTTTGGTGATGCGGCGCGTCGATTCCGTCGGCACGTTCGCCGCCGCAACCGCATTGCCCGACACATCGAGCCACGCGATCTCCCGCGAGCGCACGACCGCGCCCGTGCCGCGATCGCGCACGGTCGCATCGACGGTGAACTTGCTCGGGCTGTAGGCGTGGATGCCGCGAAACCGCACGTCGTGCGAATCCGTTACGGCGATGCCGGTCGGATGCGGCGAATAGGTCGACATGACCCGATACACGTAGGTGTTCGCAAACAGCAGGTTTTCGCTGGCGGTGATTTCGAGCGGCAACGCTTCCGGGCCTTCGAGCCGTTCCTCCTCAAATTGCAGCGCGTAGAACGACCAGTTGGCCGCCCGCCGCACCACCACTTCGGACCGCACGTGATGCTCGCTCGACATGGCGTAGAGGCGGCCCGGCGTGCGTGTATCCGAAATCATCATACCGGCGGAGGCGTAGGGACTCGCCGTCCAGAGATTGTTGAACGTGCCACCGCCGCCATCCGTGACCCACAGGCTGGGATACTGCGCATCCCAGCGGCGGCGCGGCGTGCCGTCCGCCGTGCGGGTTTCGTTGTAGGCCGGAATCGCGATGCCATCGGGCAGGTAGGTGCCGTGACCGCCGAGAAACTTCACGTCATCAACCAGCGAGTTTTCACCCGCGCGCCAGAGCAGCGCAACCGCGCGATCATTGTCACCGGGATCGAGTCCCAGTCCGCTCACGATCGCCGCACCACCGCGCGCCGACTCGATCAGGCCCTTGGGCGCACCCGTGCCATGCGCCATGGCGAAGCGTGCTTCCCAGCCGCTCAACTCCGCCGGGTCGCGCGGATCGGCGCCTTCGCCCCAAAACGCCGGCGCGTGATCGCGCAGCGCGATCTGCGTGGTGATCGGACTTAAGCCGACCAACACTGTGTCTTCGCGCAATCGCAGCGTGTCGCTCACGAGATAACGCCCTGCCGGGAAAAACACCGTGCGATGCCCGTCAATCGCGGCCTGAATCGCTGCGGTGTCGTCGGACACGCCGTCGCCCACCGCGCCGCCCTCCTTCACGTTGAACCACGACGCGACCGCCGGCACGGCCGGCACATCGCTCGACACGGGCGCGGGCAAGATTTCCACCGGCGTGGCGTGATAAACGGATTCGATCTGCGGCCGCGCCCCGATGTCCGCGAGATGCAGGCCGTGGGAAAACCGTTCGACCACATAACTGCCGCTCGCATCGCCGCCGGGTGCAACATACTCGCGCCCGGTTTCGCGCAACCGCACCAGCACCGGCACATCCGCGCACGCGACGTTCTGGAGGTTCACCTGCGTGCGCGCGTTGGCGACTTCGCTCACGATCACCGCCGGCCCGTTGATGCGTTCGAAGCGCGAATCCTGGATGAACAGTTCCTCCGATCGCTCCGGGTTGATCAGCACCGCCGTCGGCACATCGGCAAACTCACCGCGCACGATGGTCATGCCGGCTTCCTCGGTGCGAATGGCGGCGAGGCGCTGTCCGGAGAACCGCGAATCAAGCAAAACAAACGGCCAACTTGGCGACGGTTTTTTGGTCAGGATGCCGTAGTCGCCGCCGATGAATTCGCAGTCGATGATCTCGTTTCCCACCGCCTCCACGCCGGCCCGTCCTGACGCCAAATGAAACGTCACGTGCGCAACAAATCCGTGCTGGGCGAAATGCGTGCGCACGCCGACCGCCGCAGGATTTCCCGCCGCGATCGCGATATCGATGTTGCTCAGTCCGCTATAGAACGTGCCCGGATTCGCATCGCGGATTTCCTCGCCCGCCTCCGGTCGATACGACGTGAAGTGCAGCAGATAACGTCCGTCACCTTCGGCGAATCCCGGCGTGTTTTCACCCAATAGAATCGTCGGCCGCTCGGCGCCATAACCGATCAGCCGAATGCCCGACCACACGTGAACGGTGCGCGTGACGCGATAACGTCCCGGCGCGACCAGCACGACGCCACGCACGGTCCGTTCCTGCACCGCGTTGATCGCCGCCTGCAACGCGGCGGTGTCGTCGGCCACGCCATCGCCTACCGCGCCAAACGCCCCTGCCTTCAACACCACCGCCGCTGGATCCGGCGGAGCCGCACGATAGTAAGATTCTCCGGCGCGAACCGCGCCGAACGAGATGAGGAACAACAGACCAAGGGCAATTATGCGGGGCACCATGACGAAAGCGAGGGGTGCCCAAGCCGTGACGAGTCAACAGGCCAACATCAATGCAATTTTATGCACATGTTTTTCGTCTTTAGCTACAAAATGAATTTCCGCGGGTTTCGCCAAACTGCTCGGCTACTCGCTGACCGCTTTGAGCGCCATGCGCTTCTTGATGTCCTTTTCGAGGTTCTCCAACCAGCCCATCGGCTGATCCTTCTTCTTGCGGGTGCCGTCCTTTTTCACCGTCCAGCCGTCGCAATACATCGCGATTTTTTCCGGCTCGATCACGAAGGTCACGGTCGCGTCGCGACCGCGGTGAGCAATGTGTCCGATCACGCGTGAATCGGCACGGTCACGCACCGTCCATTGCCGCGCTGCCAGTGAGTAAGCCACGACTTGTTCGACATCGGCATCGGCGAGATTGTGGGAGCGTTCGATCGACAGGACGTAATCACCGACGATGTCATCGGCCCGGGCCGTGCCGGTCGCAAAGGCGGCGGCGAATACACAGAGGGCAAAAAGCCCGCGCAGGGAGAGAACGCAGATCTTCATGGGAATTTAGGGGAGAAGGGCGACCAGCCTCAGCGTTTGATCGTGGCCGACGGCACTTTCGCAACCCTTTTGTCGCGGCGCTCAGTCGGCGCTGGCCAGTTGCCCGCAGCCGGCGGCGATGTCGATGCCGCGGCGCTGGCGCACGGTGCTGGGCAGGCCGTATTCCGCCAGGACAGCCTGAAATCGTTTCGCGGCGGTGTTGTCGCTGGGCGCACCGGCGTATCCAGAAGTTGGATTCAAGGGAATCAGGTTCACCTGACCGGGCACGTCGCGGAGCAGCCGGCCCACGGCGTGTGCGTCTTCGGCACGGTCGTTTTCGCCTTCGATCAGCGTCCCTTCGAAGAAGATGCGGCGCCGCATTTTGTCCGCGTAGTAGCGGCACGCGTCCATCAACTGATCCAGTTTCCATTTGCGCGCGGCCGGCACGATGGCGGCGCGCTGCTCCTGAGTCGCGGCATGCAGCGACACCGCGAGATAGATCGGCTGGCGTTCATCGGCCAGGCGGATGATGCCCGGCACGACGCCGACGGTGCTCAGGGTGATTTTTTTCGCGCCGAGCGCGAGGCCGCCCGGTTCGCGCAGGATCTCGGTGGCCTTGATGACCGCGTCGTAATTGTGCAGCGGCTCGCCCATGCCCATGAGCACGATGTTGCGCAGACGTTCGTGGCGATGATGCGGGGAATCGTGTTCGGTTTCGGCGAGGGCGGGCGACTCCGGTGCAGTGGCGCGCAGGATGCGATCGACGTGCAGGGCCTGCGCCACGATCTCGGCGGTGGTGAGGTGGCGGGTGTAACCCATCTGGCCGGTGGCGCAGAACACGCAGCCCATTGCGCAACCGACCTGCGAACTCACACACGCGGTCACGCGGCCGGAATAGCGCATGAGCACGGTCTCGATTTTGTGCCCGTCCGCGAGACCGAGGAGATATTTGCGGGTGAAACCGTCGCTGGAGTGCGTTTCGCGCGCGATGGGCAGCAGCGCGGCGGTGGTGTCGCGCTGGAGTTTGTCGCGCAACGCTTCCGGCAGGCCGTAGATGGCGTCCCAATCGGTGCGGCCGTGCAGGTAAAGGTGGCGCCAGATCTTGCCCGCGTGCACCGGCTTGAATCCCCACGCCTCCACCTGCGTGCCGAGTTCGGCACGGGTCAGCCCCAGCAGGGAAAGTTTGTCAGGCACAACAGCAGTCACGACGCGAGATTGGCGGCAAAAGCACGCCCGAGGGCACGCAAATTTTCGCCGCCGATCGGAATCGCCAATCGCCTTCGCCTACGGCGCAGCGTTGAGCGAGGCCAGCGCGGTTGGGATCGGAATCGCCTGGCGACGGCGATCGAGCACGAGATGGACATCGCGATGCCCGGCCGCGGCCAGCGTCTGCAACGCGGCCACATAACCGTCGCCGACCCGATCCGGCACGTGGGCGTCGGCGCCGATGACGACGGGAATCCCGCGCTCGGCCATCATCGCGAGCATCCGCGGACCGGGATTCATTTCCGGGAACGCCTTGTTCACGCCGCTGGTGTTGAGCTCCATCGCGACACCGGTGGCGGCGATGCGATCAAGCGCACGGGCGATGACTGGCTCGATCCGGGCAAAGTCCCACGCCTGCGGCGGCATGTTTTTAATCAGGTCGGGATGCGCCAACGTATCGAACAGCCCCGATTCCGCAGCCTGCGCGAGATGATCGAAATAGGTCTGTTGATAGGCGAAGACATCGCCGGTGAAGTAGCGGTCGCGGTAGTCGTGCAGTTGCGGGTGAATCGAGCCCAGCACGTGATGCAGCGGATAACGCGCGTGCAGTTCCTCCAGCCAGGGTTCGACGCCCGGATAGTAATCGCTCTCAAGGCCGGCCCGCACATCGACCCGACCCGCGAACTTGTCGCGCGTGGCGGCGATCATGCGGTGGTAGAGATCGTATTCGCCGGGCCGCATGCGCACGGTCGCGCTCACGCCGTCGGGCAGCGGACAATGACAGGTGAAGATGATGCCCCTGAGACCCACGCGCTCGGCCCGGGCGGCATATTCCTCCGGCGTGCCCTCCGCGTGGTTGCAGAGCGTGGTGTGACAGTGGGACTCGTAAAGGATCGGTTCAGACAAGATCCGCCCAACAAGCAGGAGCCATGCGCACGGCGCAAGCGAGGGGTCGAGTTAACGCCCCCCCCCTCTTCTTTATTCTTTCTCTTAATCTTAATCTTTCTCCCCGCAGGGCGAAATACGACCGTGCCGCTTCCTGCGAGGAGAAAGATTAAGAGAAAGACTAAAGAGAAAGATCGACGCTGCGCGTCGGGAGGCGGGTCACCCTTCGAACGTCGTCAGCAGCTCCGCGTAGATCTTGGCCGCGTCGATGAGGTCGCGCACGCGGGCGCGTTCGTCGATGGCGTGGATGTCTTCGCCGCCCGGACCGTAGCCGAGCGTGGGCACGCCGCAGTGGGCGGAGAAGAAGTGCATGTCGTTGAAACCGGTCGACACGCTGAACCGTGCCGGTGCGCGTCGGACATTCGTCACGCAACGCGCCATGGCGGTGAAAAACGCGTGGTCCGGCGGATTGAAGCAGGCGTGGTTCTCGGAGATCTTGTTGATGGTGATACGGCAATCCGGGATCGCCTGCGCCGCCTGTTTGAGCGCCGTCCGCAATTCCTTTTCGGCCGCGGCCACCGTTTCGATCGCCAGCACCCGACGGTCGATGGTAAAGCGCGCCTCAGCCGGCACGGTGTTGATCTTGCCGCCCGGGCCCTGGCTGAAGACGCCGCCGAGGTTGATGGTAGGACGCATCACGGTGCCGTCGGGTGCCGTGAAGGTGCGTTGCGCCAGACGTTGCTTGTAGTCCTCCAGCCCGAGCACGAGGGCCGCCATTTTTTCCAGCGCGTTGATGCCCTGCTCCGGCTGCGAACCGTGGGCGGCGCGACCGTGCACCACGACTTCGAGCCAGGTGACGCCATTGTGCCCGCAGCAGACGTTTTCGCCCTCGCCGCCTTCCATTACGATGGCGTAGTCGGGCGCGATGGGCGCGTTCTCCACCAGCCAGCCGGCGCCGAGCAGCGAGTCGGTTTCTTCGTCGGCGGTAAACGAGACCTCGAGGTTGAGCCGCGGCGCGGTGCCGGTTTCCCGCAAGGCCCGCAACGCCAGCAACAGTGAGGCGATCGAGCCCTTCATATCGGCCGAACCGCGGCCGTAGATCCAGCCCCGGTCAACCGTGCCGCCGAACGGATCGCCGTGTCGCCACTTTCCCGATACCGGCACGACGTCGTAGTATTCGTTCTCCAGCACCCGGCGCGTGCCGAGCACATTGAAACGCGGATGATCCCACTGGTCCGGCGGCAGCACGGCTTGCAAGGTCTTGCGCGGGATTGAAAGTCGGGTGGCCTTGAGCCCCGCCATCCGCAGTTCCTCCGTGAGTCGCGCGGTGATGCCGTCGTAGTTGCGACCGGGGGGATTGGTGGTGTCGAAATGCACCAGATCGCGCAGCAGCGCGCACAGGTCATCGGCATGGCTATCCAGGTAGTCCGCATGGGAACGTGAGCTCATCGTGACGTCGACGCTGCGCCATTCGCCGACTGGAACCAAATCCAAATCGCAACCGCCGCGCCGCCGGCCGCGAGTTGTCTTTTGACAGAAACAGTCGCGCCTTTCACCGTCGTCCGACTCATGGCTAACCCGGCCTCTCTCCGCATCGATTACGCGCTCGCTGGTCTGAGCGAAAAGGATCTCGCCAAGGATCCGTTTCGCCAGTTCGACCGCTGGTTTCAGGAAGCCGTCGCCGCGCAGGTGCTCGAGCCCAACGCCATGACGCTCGCCACCGCCGATGAAACCGGACAGCCCTGCGCCCGCACCGTCCTGCTCAAAGGTGTCGATGGCCGCGGCTTCGTGTTCTTCACCAACTACGAAAGCCGCAAGGCCCGCGAACTCGCCGCCAATCCGCGCGCGTCACTGGTCTTTCCCTGGCTCGCGGTGGAGCGGCAGGTCGTGGTCTGCGGCAGCGTGGTCAAAGTCGCACGCGAAGAAACCGACGCCTATTTCCAAACCCGCCCGCTCGGCAGCCAGTTCGGCGCCTGGGCCTCGCCGCAGAGCACCGTGGTGCCTTCGCGCGAAACCCTGGAAAACAATCTCGCCGCAATCGAGACGCGTTATGCCGGGCGCACCGTGCCCACACCGCCGCACTGGGGTGGTTATCGCGTGATCCCCACCACGGTCGAGTTCTGGCAAGGCCGCCGTAGCCGCCTCCACGACCGCCTGCGTTATCGTCGTGAAGGCGATGCCTGGATCGTCGAACGCCTCGCGCCCTGACGCCTGTTCCCTACCGCCGCGCCCCTTTCCGTGAGCCAACCCCGTTCCGCCTCCGCCTCACCGCGCCCCCCTTCCGCCAAACTGCTCGCCGGCGTCTTTCGCACCCTCAACGAGGGCGTGTTCATTGCGGAACCGAATTTCTCCCGCGACGGTCTGCGCCTGCTTCACGTCAACGATGCGTTGTGCGCGATCAGCGGTCACGCGGCGGAAGATCTGATCGGCTCGCGTCACGGCAAGCTGCACGGAAAGGGCAGCGACTTGCCGGTCGTGCGCAAATGGTTCCGCGGTCTCGGCAAAAGCACCGCGCCCTATTCCGGCGACGGTTACCTGCGCCGCGCCGACGGCTCCTCCTGTTTCGCGGCCTGGACTTTCAACGCGCTCACCGACTCCGACGGCGCGGTCACGCATATTGTCGGCACCTACCGCGACATGACCGCCAACCGGCGTCTGCAGGACGCGCTCATCCATTCGCAGCGACTCGATGCCGTTGGTCGCCTCGCCGGCGGCGTCGCGCACGATTTCAACAATCTGCTTTCGGTCATCAACGGCTATTGCGAAATCCTCCATCGCACCGTCGGCGATCACGAAAAGGCGCTCAAGGAAGTCGGTGAAATTCATCGCGCCGGCCTGCGCGCCTCGGGCCTCGTGCGCCAGTTGCTGGCCTTCGGTCGCCGGCAGGCACTCGACCCGCGCGTCATCGCGCCCAATCAACTGGTGCGCGAAAACGCCGAGATTCTCGCCCGCTTGCTCGGCGACGAACGTTCGCTCGAACTTTCGCTCCACGATCGCGCCGGCAACATCAAGGTCGATCCCACCCAGCTCCAGCAGGTGTTGCTCAACCTCGTGCTCAACGCCCGCGACGCCACTCAGCCCGGCGACCATGTGGTCATTTCCACCGAGAACCGTCACGTCGCGCCCGGCCTTAATCGTCGCGTCACCGACCTCACGCCCGGCGACTACGTTGTCCTCACCGTGACCGACAACGGCTGCGGCATGGATGCGGCCGTGCAGGCCGTCGTCTTCGAGCCGTTCTTCACCACCAAGGACGAGGGCATGGGCACCGGCCTCGGCCTCGCGCTCGTGCACGGCGTGGTCAAACAAAGCGGCGGCCACATCCTCGTGCGCAGCCAGCCCGGCGTCGGCACGACGTTTGAAATTTTTCTGCCCGAAGCCCGCGAACCGGCAACGCCCACGCTCGGCAGTCTCCTGCCGCTACCCGTCACCCGCGGACGCGAAACGCTGCTCGTGCTCGAAGACGACGATGTCGTGCGCAAGATGGTGGCCGGCATCCTTGGCGCCGACGGCTACGTTGTCATCGCCGTGCCCTCGGCCGCTTCCGCTCTGGTCGAACTTAAACGCCTGGGCAAGGCAGTGCATCTGATCATCGCCGACCACACCGAACCCACCGGCGACGTGCGCACCCTGATTCGCAAACTGCATCGCAGCCAGACCGGCCTGCGCGTGCTGAGCACCTGCAACCGTGACACCCGGCCGCTGCGCAACATCGCCGCCCATCGTCAGGCCATCCTGCCCAAGCCGTTTGCCTTGAGCACGCTCTTGCAGGATGTGCGCAAGCTGCTCGACGCCGGCGATTGATCCGCACGCCGCCCTGCCGTCTCCCGCATGCGTCTCTATCTCATCCGCCACGCCCACGCCCTCAAAGGCAACGACGATGCCCGGCGGCCGTTGAGCGAAACCGGACGCCAAACCACCGCCCACCTTGCGTCGTTCTTTCGCCACAACGGCCACCTGCGTCCGGGCCAGGTCTGGCACAGTCCGCTGCTGCGCGCCTACGAAACCGCGGTGGCGTTGACCCGCGGTCTCGAACTCGATGCGCCCCTGGTCGAAACCGACGGCCTGCTGCCGTTCGACGACGCACGCGTCATGGCTGAACGTCTCGCGAGCTATCCCGCCGTCCACGATCTCGCGCTCGTCGGCCATCAGCCGCATCTCGCCGAGCTCGCCACCCTGCTCGTGCGCGGCAAGGCCCAGCCCGCCGCCTTTCACTTCAAAAAGAGCGCCATCCTCTGCCTGCGCGCCACCGACAAAACCCATGGTTCCGGTTCCCTGCCGCGTTGGCGCGTCACCTGGCACTTCAGCCCGGAACTGCTCGGCGAAACCTGACGCCGTCATGGCTCTCGATCTATTGCCCGCCCGCACCGATT
>CBINJL010000015.1:0-14446 GCA_966250925.1 uncultured Opitutus sp.
GTCTTAACCACGCCGCCAGCGTTCATTCTGAGCCAGGATCAAACTCTCCGAAAAGGGTTCTGAACCTAGTGATTCATGAACTACTGGTTGGTTACCTTAGTAACCACCAATATTATTATTTGGAATGTTTTGATTGGGGGTCCCAATCAATCGCACAAAGTAACTTTCAAAGAGCTCCCTCGTTTAGCGAGGAAAGATTTCTAGAAGATCAAACCGCTAACCGCTCGTCAATACCTTTTCTAAAATTTCTTTTGGAAACTTTCGGCTGAGCGGCCGGCAAATTTGATTTTCAAGGAACTCCCTTCAGCGCTTCCGGCGAGCCGGTGTCGTGAAGGGAGGGCGAAACATGGAAATCCAAGCCTCTCAATCAAGCACTTTTGTTTAGGTTTTTTCAGGAAGTTCATAAACGATTACTATAAAATGCCTTACGTAGCTAAGTTTTTTGATTTCTGTCGAAAACACCCTCGTGTATTCTTTTTTCGGATACGATTTTGCGGGTTGTTTTCACCCGTTTCCCACTGGGAACGCAGGCATTCGCCACGGTCACTGCCAGCGAGTCTTACAGGAACGCTTCGCCGAAGGTCGCCCGACCGTGCTCTCGCCCGTGATTTTTAGTCATCCTGGAGGAGGCCGCACTGAGATCTTACCGCGCCGGCTTCTCTTCCCAGAGTAACCGCCACTCTCGCTGTCGACGTGCGTGCGCGTCCCTGGCATGCCCCTGCTGCTTGCGCGTATGGCGATTAGCAAGGGCTGCGGTGCGGATGGTTCTAAGCCCCCCGCTAGCGCCCCGCAATTCAGTGCGCCCATGGCGATCCCCTACGAATCTCGTCACGCCTTCGATTCCGCCCATCCCCGTCGCGCCCTTGGCCTTCTCCTTCAGCCTCCACCCGAGGATGCCCCATTTCTCAAATACCCCAACCTCTGCTCCGCGCGACCGCTTGCGCCGTCTTGCGCTATCCCGTCTTATCGGGAAACTTTCGTCTTCGGTGGGGGTAACCCGCTTCCGCGACCATTGAACCAAAACCCCATTTTCAGGTCCAACATCCCTATGTCCGCCGTTCGCATCGCCACCTTGCTCAGCCTGTTCACCGCTTCCGCCACCTGGACCATTGCCCAGGATGATACATCGGAGCGTAAACGCGGCATTTCCGACAATCTCGCCAGTGCGTTGTCCGAAACGATGCCCAAATACACCCCGCCCCCACCGCAGCCGGCTAAAACCGAGGAAGATACCGATGAAGAGGCTTCCGAAGAAGCCAACGCCCTCGGCATCAAACCCAAGAACGGTATTGTGCGCCTTCCTCGTGTGGTCGTCGAAGGCAGCCGTCCCCCCGTGTTCACGGAACGCGAGGTCAACACGGACAAGGGATTGGCCGAGATCGCCACCAAACGCTATTTCGCCGATGCCAGCCAGGCCCTCAACAAGTTCCACGTCCCGTTCCTCACCATGTCCCAGCAGGAGCTGGCCATGATGATGTGGGAGGAAGACGAGCGTCTTCGCCTGCTCGAAGACTACCGCAATCAAGCCGACATGGCGGAACTGCAAGGCGACAGCGCCGAGGCCAAGGAACTGCGCACGCTCACCAACGACACCCTCGGCCGTCGTGATTACCTGCCGGACGCCTCCGCGCTGCATCGCGAAACCAAGGGCAATTGACGCCACACCGCCGGGTTCCGGCACCGTCGCAAGCCCTGGGCGGAACAAACAGCGCCCGCCTGCCTGTCGGCGCCGGAGCGCTCACGACGCCGCCGCGTCGTTTAGCAGCTGCGTAACCATTTCGGCCCACTCATCAGCCAAGGGCACCGACGACGCCACCACGGGTTTGCCTGCCCGCGCATACCAATAGCCCGCGTTGGCGATATCGCCTTCCTTCCTATGCAGGTAGGCGTGCACCCAATCGCCTTCCGCGGCCTCCGCCTGTTGCGCCAATTGGTGCGCCCGATCCCAATCGCCATGGGCGTCATGCCAAAGTGCCTGTAACGGCAGGCTGAGTTGCGCGGGCGAAGCGAGCGCCTTGAAGGCTGGGAGGTTCATGCCGCTCAGCCTGCCGCAAATGCCGCGCCACGCAACCCTTGCGCCGCTTCTCCGGATCGCGATGCTGCCTGCGCCCGCCCTGCTTCGCACCGCCCCTCCGCTTCGCGACTCAGCACGGGCGCCGCGCCGCCCCTCCCCATTTTTCTTCGTCCGCTTCGTTCCGTATGATTCGCCGCGCCTTCCTTCTCACCGTTGGCCTCGTCGGAGGCTTTTCCCCTTTGGTCGCCGCGTCCGTGCCGATCGCACCGCCGGACCTCACTTTTGCCGAGGTCGATGGTGTGGTCGCCGTCGAAGCCGAACATTTCATTCAACAGGATCTCACCCTCACACGGGCATTTCACATCGTGTCGACCGTCGCCGATCCCGGCGTGCAACCCGATCCCGATCCCGCCCATGCCGGCGATGCCAGCGGCCGCGGTTACGTCGAGGTGTTGCCCGACACCCGCGCCACCGCGGACGACCCGCTCACGCCGGGCATCAACGTTGCCAGCACGCCCGGCCAACACGCCGTGCTGAGCTACCGAGTGCGTTTCACCCGCGCCGGACGTTACTATTTCTGGGCCCGCACCTACTCCACCGGTGACGAGGACAACAGCCTCCACGTCGGCCTCGACGGCCAATGGCCCCAAAGCGGCCGCAGTTGGCAGACCGTGCGCAAGCATGGCTGGCATTGGGATTCCCGTCGCCGCACCAGTCGCACCCCGGTGGGCGAGATGTTCAGCCTCTATCTCGATGTCCCGTCCGCCGGCGAACACATCGTGCAAATCAGCATGGAGGAGGACGGGCTCGAACTG
Organism: uncultured Opitutus sp.; assembly: GCA_966250925.1. Classification (GTDB taxonomy): domain Bacteria; phylum Verrucomicrobiota; class Verrucomicrobiia; order Opitutales; family Opitutaceae; genus Actomonas. The sequence goes on from CBINJL010000015.1 coordinate 2,830, forward strand.
GACAAATGGATCCTCGCCCGCGGCGTCGCCTTCGAGCCCGAGGGCGATGGTCCCACGCCCGTAGTCGTGCAAGGCATGCTGCCGCCGCCGTTTCCCGCTCCGTCGCGGGGCTCGGCCGGCTCGCGCCCCGGCAGCGAGGCCAACCTGCCGTTCCCTGAACACTGGGGCCCGCCCCCGGCCGCCCAAACCCGCGACCTGCGCCCGCTTCCGGCCGGCTTTGGCCAAGGCTCCAGCACCCTCGCCCGCTGGATCGAGGAAATGATCGCTGCCGACAACGCCCGCGACGCCGCCGGCACCCTCCTCGACCCGAGCCAATTCGCCCTCCCCGATTCCGGATTCCGGCTGATCGACGACAAATGGGCCGCGTGGGATACCGCCGAGTCGGACTCCGCCAGCGCCGATGCCACGGTCCCGGTCAGCGGCGGCCGCTATCACGTCACCTTGCATGCTTCGGGCGATCCCGCGGATTCCGCCCGGACGACTTTCGAGATCCTCATCGCCGGTCGCTCCCTCGGCACGTTCACGCCTCCCGCCGCCGTCGGCGATGGATTCGCCGAAGGGCCCGCGTTCAATCGCCTGTGGCGTCAGATCGAGATCAACAGCGGCGAAACCGTCACCGTGCGCGCCAGCCGAGCCCCGAACCGCGACGATTCCGCTCCCTCCGGGCGTTGGTCCCGCCTCGTCTTTACGCCCGTCGACTACGATCCCAGCCAACTCGGCACCTCGCCCTATCCGGCCGGCCTAAGCCAGGCGGGCTATCAACGCTCCAACGCCCGCGGCGCCAGCGCCAACGTCTTCGTCCGTGCCCCCGACGGCGAAGGTCGCGTCACCCTGCACGGCGAACTGCGCCAATGGCACGCCATCACTCTCGATCTCGACGGTCCGTTCGCCCACGAAGACGACCTCGCCCCCAACCCGTTCACCGATTACGCCTTCGAGGTCACCTTCACCCACACTTCCGGACAGCCGTCCTACACCGTGCCCGGCTATTTCGCCGCCGACGGACGAGCCGCCGAATCGAGTGCCACCGCCGGCCGGATCTGGCGGGCCCATCTTTCACCCGATGCCGTCGGCGAATGGAGCTACACCGTTTCGTTCCGCCGCGGTCCGCACGCCGCCACTTATCACGGCGGCACACCGCTGGCTCCGTTCGACGGCAAGAGCGGCACCTTCCGCATCGATCCGGGCAACAAGGCCACCCCGGATTTCCGCGCCCGCGGCCGTCTCGTTTACACCGGCGAGCGTTATCGACGTTTTGCCGGTGACGGCACCCGCTTTCTCAAGGTCGGCCCCGACGCCCCGGAAACCTTTCTCGCCTACACCGGATTCGACAACACCACCGCCCGTCGCACCGAGGCACCGCTCAAATCCTGGACCGCCCACATTCCCGATTGGCGCGACGGCGATCCGACTTGGCGCGACGGCCGCGGCCGCGGCATCGTCGGCGCCCTCAACTACCTCGCCGGCAAGGGGCTGACCACGATTTCGTTCCTCACCTACAATGCCGGCGGCGATGGCGACAACGTCTGGCCGTTCGTAGATCGCGACGACCCGCTGCACTACGACGTTTCCAAACTCGCCCAATGGGAAATCGTCTTCGCCCACGCCCAGGCCCGCGGACTGCACCTCAATTTCAAACTGCAGGAAACGGAAAACGACGACCGCCGCACCGGCTCCCGCGGCACGCTGGCCGCCGTGCCCACCGCGCTCGATGGCGGCGAAACCGGCCCCGCCCGCCGTCTTTACTTGCGCGAGCTGGTCGCACGTTTCGGTCATCATCTGGCCCTCACGTGGAATCTCGGCGAAGAAAACACCCAGAACACCGAGGAGCAGTTGGCCATGCTCAACTACTTGGCCGCCATCGATCCCTATCGGCACCACCGCACGCTTCATACTTACCCCGACCAACAGGATTCGGTCTACACGCCGCTCCTCGGCCCGCGCTCGAAACTCACCGGCGTTTCACTGCAAAATCCGTGGAACGAGGTCCACGCCCGCACCGCCCATTGGCTCGGCGCCAGTCGCGCCGCCGGCCAGACGTGGGTCGTGGCCAACGATGAACAAAATCCCGCCCACCTCGGTGTGCCGCCCGACCCCGGTTACGCCGGATTCGACGGTCGCGCCATCGTCTCGCCCGGCGCGGAAGGTGTGAGCTACGACCTGCACGACATCCGCCGTCAGGTGCTCTGGGGCAACCTCATGGCCGGCGGCGCCGGGGTGGAATACTACTTCGGTTACTCGCTTCCGCAAAACGACTTGCTTTGCGAAGACTTCCGCAGCCGGGATCGTTCCTGGGACTTTTGCCGGATCGCGCTCACCCTTTTCCAACACTTGCCAGTCGAGCTGACGCGTCTCCAGCCGGCAGATACACGCGTGCGCACAAGCGACGACGCCCGCGTCGCCTGGTGTCTCGCCGCGCCCGATGCCGCCTACGTGATTTACCTGCCCGACGGCGGCGACGCCCATCTCAACCTCACAGAGGAAACCGGCGCGTTTGTCGTCACTTGGGTCGATCCGCGCACGGGCGAATCCCACGTCACCGCCATCGCTGCGGTGACCGCCGGCGGCGAAGTTGAACTCGGCCCGCCTCCGACCCACGCCGACGACGATTGGGCGATCGTGCTGTTGCGCGAATAGTTCGCTCCCGTGACGCCCGCACGGCGGTTTCCGCCACGCCGCCCTTGCTCCGCGGCGTTTTCGCGCTTCACCCTTTTCGTTCAATCCATGTCAGCCGCCCTCTCCGAATCCCTGCTCCATCGCCTTTCGTGGGATGATCTCGACCTCGCCTACCTGCGGCGGCTGATCGAAATGGCGCGCGATGAGGATCTGGCCGGTCTCGGCCTCCGCCAACCCCCGCGCGAGGCGGGCGATCACTCCACCGGCAGTCTCGCCACCGCGCCCCGCACCGCGCAGGCCGATCTGGTGGCGCGTCAGGACCTCACCGTCTGCGGCCTGCCGTTGCTCACTCTCATTCTCCACGCCTACGGCGGGCGCACCCACGTGCAGTTCCGCGCCCGCGACGGCGCCCGGCTCCAGCGCGGCGATGTGCTCGCCAGCCTCAGCGGCGATCCGCGCATCCTGTTGTCCGCCGAACGCGTGGCCCTGAATTTCATCCAACGCCTGTCCGGCATCGCCACCCTCACCCGTCGCTACGTCGATGCGCTCGGCGAAGGCCGCACCCGCCTGCTCGACACCCGCAAAACCACACCCGGCTACCGCATGCTGGAAAAATACGCCGTGGCCTGCGGCGGCGGCTGGAACCACCGCCTCGGGCTCTTCGACCGCGTGATGCTCAAGGACAACCATCTCGCGCTGCTCGGCTCGACCGACGATCTCGCCGCCGCCGTCACCCGCGCCCGCCGCCACGCGCCCAAACTTCCCATCGAAGTCGAGGTCGATCGGCTCGACCAGATTCCACCCGTGCTCAAGGCCGGAGCCGACGTGATCCTGCTCGACAACTTCACCCCCGCCCGTCTCCGCCGCGCCCTCGCGTTGATCGATGGACGCGCGCTCACCGAAGCCAGCGGCGGCATCACCCTGACCAGGTTGCCGCGGCTCGCCGGACTCGGGCTCGACTTCATCTCCACCGGCGCCCTCGTCCACCAAAGCGTCTGGGTCGACATCGGACTCGACTGGCTCGCATGACTCCCGCCGCGCCCGATCTCACCATCCTGCGCGCGCTGCTCGATGCCGGTGACGGTTTCGTCTCGGGTAACGCGCTCGCCCGCGAACTCGGCGTCAGCCGCGTCTCCGTCTGGCAGCACATGGAGAAGCTGCGCGACCAGGGCTTCGGCTTCGAGGCCGTCCGCTCCCGCGGCTACCGGCTCACCGCCAAACCCGCCGCGTTGAACGCCGCGCTCATCGCCGCCCGACTTCCCGCTGCCCTCGACTGCCGTATCATCGCGCTGGATACGGTCGACAGCACCAACGACGAGGCCATGCGCCTGGTCAGTCAGGGCGCCACCACGCCACTGGTCGTCATCGCCGCCGAGCAAACCCGCGGTCGTGGCCGCATGGGCCGCGAATGGCTCAGCGAGCCCAACGGCAACCTTTACCTGTCCTTCGCGCTGCGTCCCGACGTGCCGCCCGAGCGTCTCGCCACCATCACCCCCTGGGTCGGCGTCAACCTCTGCCAGCTTTTCTCCTCCTACTGCCGGATCTCTCCGCAGATCAAGTGGCCCAACGACCTGCTGGTCAACGGCCGCAAAGCCGGCGGCATTCTCACCGAAGCGCGCATCGACGCCGATCGCATTCGCGATCTGGTGATCGGCTGCGGACTCAATCTGCAGCCGCCACACGGAGGCTGGCCCGACGATCTCGCCGGCCGCGCCATCGCCCTCAGCGAAGCCGCCGCGGAGCCGATCGACGTCAACCATTTCGCCTCCGCCGTGATCAGCCGGGTGCTGACCGCCTGCCGTGATGTCGAACGCGACAAACCCGGCCTTGAGCTGGCCAAACTCTGGGGCCGTTTCGATGCGCTGCGCGACCGCGACATCACGCTCCTGCACGGCCGTGAAGAGAGTCCCGGCCGCGCCATCGGCATCGAGTCCGACGGTTCGCTGCTGCTGCGCCGGCCCGACGGCACCCGCGACCGTTTCCGCGCCGGCGAGGTCACCATCGCCAAAAACTGGAAATAACCGCGCCGCGCCATGTTGCTCTGTATCGACATCGGCAATACGCATGTCCACTTCGGGGTGATCGCGCCAGGCGGGCAGTCCGCCGCCACCGCCACGGGTGAGGTGCGCACCGCGACCATCGAAGCAATCGGTGAGGTCGCCGCCCGCCTGCACCAGCAAACCGGCGGACTAAGCGGGATCGCATTGTGCAGCGTCGTGCCCGCCGCGACTCCGCGCGCCCGCGCCGCGTTGGCCGAAATCGGCGTGCCGGTCTGGCAGTTGACCCACGCGAGCCGGCTCGGCGTCGCGATCACCTATCCCCAGCCGGCGGAAATCGGGCAGGATCGCCTCGCCAACGCCGCCGGCGCCGCCGCATTGGGCGAGATTCCGGCCATCGTGATCGATCTCGGCACGGCGGTGACGTTTGACATCGTGACCCGGCGCGGCGGCTACGAGGGCGGCATCATCGCGCCCGGCCCGGCGCTGATGACGCGTTACCTGCACGAGCACACCGCGCAGTTGCCACTGGTCGAAGACGTCGTCACCCCGGTCACGACCGGCATCGGCAAATCCACCGTCGAAGCCATGCGCATCGGCGCCGTGCTCGGGTTTACCGGCCTGCTTCAAGCCTGCCTCGACCAAGTGGAAAACGATCTCGCGGCGGCGGGCGAACCACCGGCGCGCGTGCTGGCCTGCGGCGGTGCCATGCCACTGGTAACCGGAAAGTTGCGTCAATCGGCGCGCGAAGTGCCCGATCTCACCCTGCGCGGACTCGCCGCCGCCTGGGCGCTGAACCGCCCGGATTGATCCCACGCACGAAGCGCGAGGCGGTTTTCCCGTGACCTTGCGGGGACCGACAACGTCTTTTTCGTGTCATTGCCAGAATCCCCGCTACCGTTGAGCCTTCGTTCGCATGTCCGACTCCGCCCCCGCCATCGTTGTTGAAAACCTCGTGAAGACCTACGCCGGGGTGACGGCGGTCAACAACATCAGCTTCACGGTCGCGCAGGGCGAGATTCTCGGGTTTCTCGGACCGAACGGCGCCGGCAAGTCCACCACCATGCGGATTCTGACCGGGTTTCTCCCCGCCAGCTCGGGCAACGTCGAACTCTGCGGCCACTGCGTCGCCACCGCCGCCCGCGAGGTGAAGCGGTTGATCGGCTACATGCCGGAAAACAATCCGCTGCCCGAGGACATGCGCGTGGTCGAATACCTTTACTACCGCGGGCGCCTCAAGGAAATGAGCCGCTCGCGGCTCGCCGCCCGCATCGACGAGTTGCTGGAGTTGTGCGACCTCAAGCGCGTGCGTCACCGCATCATCGGCAAATTGTCCAAGGGCTTTCGCCAACGCATCGGCATTGCCGAAGCGATCCTTGCCGAACCGCCGGTCATCATCATGGACGAGCCGACCATCGGGCTCGATCCGCACCAGATCCTGATCGTGCGCGACCTCATCGCGCGCCTGCGCGGCCGCATGACGGTGATCATTTCCTCCCACATCCTGCCGGAAATCGAGATGACCTGCGACCGCGTGCTCATCATCAACCAGGGCCGCGTCGTCGCGGCCGGCGAACCGGCGGCGCTCAAACGCGAGATCCTCGGTCGTGCCCGCTACGAATTGGAGCTGGCCGGCGAAAGCGCCGACCTTGCCGGCGTGCTGGCCGGCATCGACGATTCGTTGGAAATCACCAGCGAGAGTTCGCCCGATGCGAGCGGATTTCGCACCTTCACGCTGGCGATCGACCACGATTCCGATTGCAGCGAGCCGCTGCTCAAGGCCCTCGCGACCGACAACCGTTTCCGCCTGCGTGCGCTCAGCCGCGCTCAACCCACGCTCGAAGACGTCTTCCTCGCCGCCACCCGCCGCAGTTGGGATGTGGTCGATGCGCCCACCGCGGCCCAATCCAAAACCGTGAATCAAAAATCGTAACCGCCGTGCGCCACTTTCTGACCATCCTCGGCCACGAGATCCGCATGCTGCTGGTCAGCCCCAGCACCTACATCGCCGCGGTCATCTTCCTCGCCTTCATGGGCTTCATCTTCACCGGCATTCTGTCCGAATACGCCGCCGCGCCGCAGCAAAACTCGCCGGCGATGGCTTTCTTCGAACTATTCTGGGTGCCCGTCATCTTCATCGTGCCCCTGCTCACGATGAAGAGCATTTCCGAGGAACGGCGGCTCGGCACCCTCGAAACCCTGCTCACCGCGCCCGTCTCCACCACCCATGTGGTTTTGGGCAAATACGGCGCCGCCTACTTTCTTTATGTGTCGTTGTGGGCCGCCACCGCCGGATTCTTCTACATTCTGCATCGGTTCACCCGCGATGTGTTCCTGCTCGATCTCGGCCCGTTGATCGGCGGCTACGTCTTCGTAGCCGTCTCAGGGTTGTTTTTCGTCGCCCTCGGCATCTTCGCCAGCTCGTTGTCGCGCAGCCAGGCGGTGGCCGGCATCCTCGGTGTCGTGCTGCTGTTCGCGCTCATCATCGGCACGCAGCTCGTCGTCCGGCTCAACGCCCTCGATCTGGAACTGCTCGCGCCGGTCAAGGCAGCCCTCGAATACGCCCGCGTCTTCACTCATCTCGACGACTTCAGCCGCGGCATCATCGACGCCCGCCAACTGCTGTTCTACGCCAGCGGCACCACCCTTACCCTCATTTTCAGCATCCTCGGCATCGAGGCCAAACTGCTCCACAGCTGATTCGCATCGCATGGCCGCCGCCCGCAATCGTTTCGCCGCCGCCCGCTGGGGCCGCTCCATCAACCTCGTCCTGCATGCGGTGCTGTTCCTGTCGTTCTTCGGCGGACTCAACTACCTCGCCCTCCACCACGGCGGCCGCTGGGACCTCACCCATCACCGGCGCCACACCCTGACCGAGGAAACCAAGGCCTACCTGCGCGCCCTCGATCAACCCGTGCGGATCGTCGTCACCATCGATCCCTACAGCACCGATCCCGACATCGCCCAGGCCAACCGCGACATCCGCGGCCTGTTGCGCGAATACGTCAATTTCACCGCCCGCAAGACCGGCCTGGGCATCGCCTCCACCGGTCGCATCACCGTCGAGGACCTCGACATCTATAAGGACAAGCGCGAGGCCGATCTGCTCCAGCTCGACCAACCCAACGTCGTGCTCGTGGTCTGCAACGACCAACGCAAGGCCATCCCGCTGGCCGATTTCTACGCCACCGAGAATCGCGTCGCCGTCGCCTTCAAGGGCGAGCAGATGGTGACGTCCGCCATTCTCAGCGTCACCGATCCGAACCGCCCCCACATCTACTTTCTCGTCGGCCATGGGGAGATGCAGCCCGGCGTGGTCGATCCCGCCAGCGGCCTTTCCCTCTTCGCCACCGAACTGCGCCTGCGCAACCTTGAGCTCTCCGTCGTAGACCTTACCCAGCAAAAGGAAGTCCCCGAAAACGCCGCCCTCGTCGTCATCGCCGCTCCGCAGGGCCGCTACGATCCGTTCGAGGTCGAGCTGCTGCGCCGCTACCTCAGTGATCGCGCCGGCCGCGTCATGATTCTCCTGCCGCCCGACGTGCGCCACGGCCTCGACGATCTGCTCTACGACTGGGGTCTCGTGGCCGACGATGTCATTGTGGCCGAACCCGACCTTTCCAACGTCACCGAGCTGAACCAGCTCCGCATCAATTCCTTCGCCCCTCACCCCATCACCCAGCCGCTGCTCGACAACCAACTGCCCGCCTACTTCGGCCAGACCCGCGTCGTCCGCCCCGATCCCGGTCGGCCGCTCGACAATTCCCTGAGCATCCACGTCCTCGCCGCCACCTCCGAATCGGCCTGGGGCGAGCGCGACTACCGCCAGCGCGCCTACACTTATAATCCGGGTTTCGATCTCAAGGGCCTGGCTGGATTCGAGCCCGTCAACCGCCTCGGCGTCGCGGTCACCTCCGAACGTATCACCCCGCCCAAGGACCTGCCCTTCACCGTCCGCGGCGGGCGCCTGGTGCTCTTCGGCAACGCCGATTTTCTGGCCAACAACCGCATCGCCACGCCCGGCAACCTCGCCCTCGGCCTCAACGCCATCGAATGGTGCATCGATCGCGACGTGCAGCTCACCACCCTCCCGCGCCCGATTGAGCGCTATCAGATCACCCTCAGTTCAGCCGACCTCAACAAGCTGCGTGTCAGCCTGCTCTTCATCGTCCCCGGCCTCGCCGCACTCTTCGGCATCGTCGTGTATTGGACCCGCCGCTCCTAGCCCGCACGTCGCGCCGCCGGTTTGACTTAAACTTAAACTTTCGTCCTCAACTGCGCGCCACGCCGCGCGCCCGCCCATGCGCACCAAAGTCACGCTCGTCCTCATTTTCCTCAACGTCGCGCTCTTCTTCTTCATCTTCGGCTTCGAACGGAAGTGGCGCACCGAGGAATTCGCCCGCGAGGCCCGCCGCCGCGTGCTCGGCCCCGAAGCCGCCAACATCCAGGCCCTCACCCTCGCCGGCCCCGGCCTCGCCCATCCCATTTCCCTGCACCGCAACGGCGACGCCTGGCTCATTACCAAACCCTACGAGTGGCCAGCCAATCCCTTCGCCGTCGGGCGCATCGTCACCGAACTCCAGTTTCTCGAACACGAGGCCACGTTCGCCGTCGACGACTTGAGCGATTCCGGCGTGGGTCTCGCCGACTATGGCCTCGCCGAACCCGCCCTGCGAGTGACCCTCCACGCCAACGCCGACGCCTCCGATGCCGGCACCACCCTCGCCATCGGCAAGAAGACTGAAATCGGCGACCGGCTCTACGTGTTGTCGCCCGAAGGCGACCGCGTGCATGTCGTCTCCCGCACGCTCGCCGATGCCCTCACGCTCAATCTCGACGAGTTGCGTGCCGCCACCTGCTTCAGCATCCGCGAATACGAGGTGCTTTCCCTCAACCTCCAGAACGCCGGCCCCGCCAACACCCGCGTGCGCATCCGCCGCGATGGCAATCGCTGGGCCTTCGAATCGCCCATCGTCGCCCGCGCCGACGCCGTTGACACCCGCAGCACCATCATCGGCCTCAACACCCTGCGCACCACTCGTTTCTTCGGCGCCGCCGAGTCCGACACCGGTGCCGCCGCCGATCCCGTCGCCCTGGCCGGCACCTCCACTCCCGCCCTGCGCATCACGCTGGAAGGCACCAATCGCCGCGAAACCCTCCTTCTCGGCAATCCCGCCGGCGAGGCCGCGCCCGAAATCGCCGACGGCAAACCGGGTCGCGAATTCTACGCCCGCATGGAGGACCGCAACGCCATCTTCACCGTGGTGATGCCCGACGCCCTGCTCAACACCCTGCGCAGCGCCCAAAGCGAACTGCGCGATCCCCACGTGCTCGATCTCGCCGGCCGCACCGTCGACTCCGTCACGCTCTCCGCCCCCGGCCGCGAGGAAGTGGTGCTGCAGCAATTGGAACGCATCCCCGGCGCGCCGGCCGGCACGCCTTCCGGCTGGCAGGTCGTGCAACGTGGCGCCGACGGTTCGCTCCGCACCCAGCCCGCCGATCGCGCCGTCGTCGTCGACCAATTGCTGCGGGATCTCGCCCGACTCCGGGCCGAGGAATTCGTGCGCGACGCCCCGAGCGAAAAGGATCTCGAAGACTGGGGCCTGCGCCAACGGCCCGACCGCACCATCACCGTCACCTACGCCGCCGAGGCCGGCGTGGGCACCGCCCCCGTCACCGCCACCACCAGCGACACGTTGCTCATCGGCACCAATCAGGACGGCTCCCGCACCTACGCCAAACTCCAGCGCGAGAGTTTCGTTTATCGCATCGATCCCGCCATCCTCGCCGCCACCCCGGTCGATCCGCTGCACTACCGCCAGCGCATCCTCCGCGACCTGCCCGCCGGCGCCAAACTCATCGGCATGTCCCTGCGCGATCTTTCCACCGGCAACGTGATCTACACCCACGATCTCGCCGCCGATGAAACCTGGGAACAGGCCTTCGCGCGCGCCCCCGCCGGTCAGCGCCAGGCGCTCGCGCAGTTGCGCACCGAACTGCGCACTCTCGAAGCCCGTCGTTTTGTCGCCGACCAATTCTCCGACAAGGTCGTGATCAACGGCGAGGAACGCCCGTGGCGTTTCCGGCTCGACGCCATCCTTTCCCTCTCCGGCGATGCCGACGAGGAGCGCGTCGAATCCGCCCTGTTCCTCGCCGACCGCGATGGCGGTGATCTGCAACTCGTCGGCGCGCCCGGCTTCAACGTCGTCTTCGAAGCCAAGCAACCGCTCATCGATGCGGTCTGGAGCCTGAGCTACGCCGCCCGCGATCCGGGCCCGATCGAAATGACACCGCCACCGGCCGGTGCCACGGTGGACGAAGAGGACGCAGCCGCCAGCGAAACTCAGCCCGCCGCCGATTCGCAGCCCTGATTTCGCCCCTTCGACGTCGCCCCCTTCCCATGCGCCTTCCTCCCTGGCTGCGACTCTGCCGACGTGGCGCCGGCACGTGTATCCAGGGAATCGCTACGCTCGTTCTCTGGTCGCTATGGCTGGCCCTCGGTGTCGTCCTCGCCCTGCAGGTCTTCATCGCCTCGACCCGCGAGCTCACCCTGCCTGACTTTGTCCTTCGCGAGATCGAAACCCGGCTGGCGAGCGCCGGCATCCTGGTCGAATTTGGCGGGGCAACGTTCGACCCCGGCGGTCAGGTGCTGCTGCGGGACGCGCGCCTTTCCCTGCGCAGCGCCGGACCGGTGTTGCGCGCCGAATCCATTCACCTCGAACTCGATCCCCTGGAGTTGTGGTTCAAGGAATTCGAGCTGCACCGCCTGCGGGTGAGCGGCGCCGACCTGCTGATTCCTGCGGCGTTGTCGCCCAGCGGCACCGCCCAACCCCTCGTGCGCGACCTCGATCTCGCCGTGCGTCCGGGCAACACCGCCCACGTCATCGAAATCGAACACCTGACCGCCCGCGTGCAGGATATTCCCATCGCGTTGCACGGCGCGTTCCAGAGTCCCGGCCCGCGCCCCGCAGGCAGCGTCGATCCCGACTTTCTCAGCCGAATTTCCG
>CBINJL010000016.1:0-14296 GCA_966250925.1 uncultured Opitutus sp.
CGGCGAGCGGGAGTTTACGGAGGATCTTTTGTGCAGTTGTCACGGGAAACGGGGGGAAGGAGAGTCGAGGCGCGGACCGCCCGAAAAAGGCGGGGCGATCCTAGCGTCGGTGCGTCAGGCAGCAACCCGACGTGTTTATGGGAAACGGTATTTAGGTGAATTTCTTAAATACCGTATCGTTCCAGCAACCCCCGTTGCCTGAGTGCGGCCTGCGTTCAGGCGCTACCGGTTGGTTGAGCAACCGCGAAGAGGCTCGAAGTCAACCGCATGAAATCATACCCCCGTTTTCAAGGTTTCGGATTTTTCACAGAAGGTAACGAAGCTAACTAAGCTATTGGTTGTGATATCTTTGCTGGTTTCTGTAATATCCGAACATGCTAGGCGATCGGCCTAAAAATCAGACATCTACACGAAGATCGCAAAGATCGCAAAGTTATCAAAATCAGTGACTTCGCGACCTTCGCGATCTTCGTGTAAAGTGTGGCGTTCAGGGCTGGGCCGGCAGCGGTAGGAAGCCGAGGTCGTTGGTCAACGCGCCGTCAATGCCACCGTCCTGCCAAGTCGTGCCGCTCGGTGCATCCGCATCCGGGGCGGTGAGATCGGTCCAGACCACGCCTTCCTCGAAGGTGCCGGCCCAGAGGCGGCCGGGATGGGCGGGATCGAAGGCGAGGGTGAGCACGTTGGTGCTGGGCAACCCGTCCGCGCGCGGTTGCCAGGTGGCGCCACCGTCGGACGACACCAGCACACCAATCGCCCAACCGCCCACGGCCAATCGGCGGGCATCGGTCGGGTCGACTGCGACGGCGTAAACGTTGGCCGTGGCGGTCGCGGGTGCGGTGGGTTGCCACTGTTGTCCGCCGTCGGTCGAGAGCCAGGCGCCGCGGCCTTCGGTGCCGATCAGCCAGACCGTGGGGCGGTCTTCGCCATGGCGCACGCGCAGGATGTTGACCGCGGGCACGGCGGCGACGCGTTGCCAGGAATCAGCGCCATCGGTCGAGACATGCAGCCCGGCGGCGGTGCCGAGGACGAGGCGGCGCGGATTGCGCGGATCGAGCGCGAAGCTGCGGGTGTAGTGTTCGGCCAGGCCGTCGTCGACAAAGGTCCAGGAGTCGCCGCCGTCGGTCGAGCGCCACGGGCCCCAGGCGGTGGCGGCGTAGAGGCGGTTGCCGTCGTTGGGATCGACGGCGATTTCGAAAACGTCGCTCACCTGCCAGCCGGTGACCATGCGCCAGGTGGCGCCGCCATCGAGACTGCGCACGATGCCGTTGCCGCAGGACAGAAAAATGCGGTCCGGGTTGGCCGGGTCGACCGCGGCGCTGTTGACCGTCTGGATCTTCGGGCCGAAGGAACGCCACTCGCCGGCGGCGGAGCGCACGAAGACGCCCGCGTCGGTCGGGATGGAGGAGTTGCGCTGCGCCTTGGTGAAGGCGGCGGCCATGAACAAATTCGCGGGCGGGGCGGCGTCGGCGCGGGCGGAGGCGGCGTGACTGCCGGGCAGAGCGAGGACACCGGCCGCGACGAGGGCGAGGAAACGGGAGGAAACTTTCATTGGGCGACGGGGGCGATCTGGGTGGTCACGGAGGTGGCGGGGAAGTCGAGCCGGCGGGTTTCGCCGCCGTGGCGCATCTCCACGCCGCCACTGCCGGCGGCGGCCTGGGCAAACGGGCCGTCGAAGAGCGGCCAGTGTTCGTAGTCGAGCGGCTGACCGTCGACCGTGGGCCGTTGGCCGTAGGTGGCGGCGAGTTCGGCGCCGTCCAGCGTGGTGAACCGCACCGACGGCACCGGCGCGACCGAGAAGGTCAGCGGCAGCGCCTTGACCGCGTTTTGGAAATCCGCGAACGACGCGAAGGCGGCGGCGGGCGCGACCTGCAAGACGTATCCATTTTTAGGATATTCGCTCACCCGCACGCGGTGGCCGGCGCCCCATTCGGCGTGATTGGAACTGATCCAGGCACCGGCGCCGCCGGCGAGGAGTCCGGTCCAGTCGGTCGGACGCCATTCGCCGGGTTGGAACGGGCGGTAGGCGAGGTAGGTCGGGCCGCCGCTGGCGAAGATCCAGCCGGACTCGTCTTCGACGACGTCCTTGAAGTCGCGGGAAAAGAAGGTGTTGAGATGCTGAAACGGCGCGTCGGGTGCGATGTCGTAGAGGCCGACGAGAGCGGATTTGTGTTGGAAAACCTGCTCGTAGGGCGAGCCGCTCATGAGTTTGTCGGGCGAGATGTAGTCGACCTTGGAGCGGGCGATCAGATCGACCACCGCGTCGGCCTCGGCGGCAAAATACATCGTGCCTTCGCGGGCGGAGTAGTGCGGATGCAGCGCGAAAAAGGTGTTGGCTACGCCGAGCGGATTTTCTTCCTGCCAGACGAGACTCCAGGTCTGCTGCTGGATGGGCTGGAGCAGGCCGCCCTGCGACGAGCCCAGAATGTAGTCGGGCGTGACGTAGCTGTATTTGTAAACCGGAGCGGTGGAATGGTCGTCGACCTCGATCGCCTCGGGCCCGGCGTAACGCATGCGCCAGCGGGTGCGTTTGAGTTCGCGGTGTTCGTAGGGCTCGCTGCGGTCGGTGGCGATGCGTTGCAGGATGGCGGGCGGCGTGTAGCCACTGAGTGCGACGATGAGGGCGGCGCCGTTGAGCTGGCGTTCGCTCTGCCCCCACAACAGCCAGGCGAGGGCGGTGGAGGCGCCGAGGGCGGGTTGGATGGCGTGTTTCGGATAAATGCGGCTGTGTGCGCCGCCGTAGACGCCGCCGAGATCCTCGACCGCGAAGTCGAGCAGTTCGTATTCGAGCATCATCTCGGCCTGGCGTTGCAGCTCGGGATCACGGCACCAGCCGACGAGCAGGCCGAGGGCGGAGACGTAGGGATCGATGTAATTGGGCGAATCGTATTCGCCGCGGCCGTGCGTCGTCGTGATGCGAATCCAGTCGAGCAGGTAGGCCTTGGCCTCGGCGCGGTTCTCGGCGGAGGACTTGCCATTATACCAACCCTCCGGACCGAGGTCGGGCCAGGTCTCGGCGGCGAGGTAAAGGCTGGCATAATACATCAGCCAATGGTTCTCGGTGTCGCCGCGGTAGGGAAAATACGTGCGCCAGGCCTCGCGGATGACCGCCCAGTCGTCGGCGTCGAGATGCGGCGCGCCGGCCTTCATCACCAGCACCATCGGATACATCCAGAACATCGCGCCGGTGGGCTCGCGCGTCAGCTCGCGCAGACGGTGGCGTGCCCAGTCCAGGTTGGTGCCACGGGCGAAGTTGACCGCGACAAACGGCAGGCTGCCCCAGTCGGGCTTGTCGGCTTCGGTGCGTTCCAAATAGCCGGCGATCAACGCCTCGCGACGCACGTCAAACGCCGCGGCGATCTCGCCGTCGCTCGGCGCGACGACGGGAGGTTGGGATTGGGCCGCGACGGCGCCGGACAGGCCACCGAACAGCAGTGCCACCAAGGCGGCGCGGGCAAAGAACACGGGGGTTGCGCTCATGGGTTGCCGACGCTGGGAGCTCGGGCGGGACGAGGGAAGTGAATGTGGAATGAAAATTTCCGGCGGCGCTCCGACCGCCTGGTTAAGGTTGCGCAACCGGCCTGCAATTGACGGTTTGAGCGCCGCCGCGCTACGGTGTGGCCATGCCGAAAACCAAACCCAAGGTGAAGGTGAAGGTAAAGGTCCGGCGCGCCACCCTGCGCGACATCCCGGATCTCATTAAACTCAACATCGCGGCCTACCCGGTGCTGGCCGACGAAAACGTGGTCTGGGGCGAGTCGCATCTCGCCAGCCACCTGCGGGTGTTTCCGCAGGGCCAGTTCGTGGCCGAAGTCGACGGCAGGATTGTCGGCGCCGCTTCGACGCTGGTGGTCAACATGGGCCCGGACCCGCTGCGCGATCACACTTGGTCGGGCGTCACCGACAGCGGTTACTTCAACAACCACGATCTCAACGGCGACACGCTCTACGGCGCCGATGTGTATGTGCATCCCGACGCCCGCGGCTACGGCGTGGGCGCGGCGCTCTACGAGGCGCGCCGCAAGCTCTGTCGCAAGCTCAACAAGCGTCGCATCCTCGCCGGCGGCCGCCTCTGGAACTACAAGGATCACGCCGACCAAATGACGCCGCAGGAATACGCCCAGCGTGTCGCCGCGGGTGAGTTCCGCGACCTTGTCCTCAGTTTTCAACTACGCGAGGGATTCCAACTGCGCGGCGTGATGCCCAACTACCTGCGCGATCCCAACAGCCACAATCACGCCAGCCAGATCGAGTGGCTCAACCCCGACTACGTGCCGCGCAAAACCGGCGCCCGCAAAGTGCGCGTCGCCTGCGTGCAATACCAGATGCGGCAGATTTCGTCCTTCGCCGACTTCGCCCGGCAGGTGACGTATTTCACCGATGTGGCGGCCGACAGCGATGCCGACTACGTGCTCTTCCCCGAGCTGTTCACGGTTCAACTGCTTTCCACCACGCGCACCAAGTCGCCGCAGGAAGGCATGCGCCGACTCGCGAAACTGACGTCCAAGGTCGTCGGCCTCCTGCGCGATCTCGCGGTCAAATACGGCATCACCATCATCGGCGGCAGCCACCCGACGCGCGTCGGCAAGACGTTGCAAAACATCTGCACGGTGTGTCTGCCCGACGGCACACTGGTCGAGCAGCCCAAGCTCCACATCACGCCCAACGAGCGCCACTGGTGGGGCATCACCGGCGGCAACTCGCTGCAGGTGATCGACACGCCCGGGGCCAAGATCGGCGTGCTGATCTGCTACGATTCGGAGTTTCCCGAAGCCGCCCGCCACCTCGCCGATCAGGGCGCCGAAATCATCTTCGTGCCGTTCTGCACCAACGACCGCAAAGGCTACCTGCGCGTGCGTTATTGCTGTGCCGCCCGCGCCATCGAGCACCAGGTCTATGTCGCCCTCGCCGGCAGCGTCGGCAACCTCCCCGATGTCGAGAACATGGACGTCAATTACGCCCAGGCCGCCGTGCTCACGCCGTCCGACTACGCCTTCGCCCGCGACGGCATCGCCGCCGAGGCGGACTCCAATGAGGAAACCGTGCTTATCTGCGATCTCGATCTCGACGATCTCCACGAGGCGCGTGAGCTGGGCACCGTCACTCCGCGCCTCGATCGTCGCGAAGACCTCTTCAAAATGACGACGCACGTTGCCTCACCGGTGGTCCGTGCCGCCGATCCGGTGGGTCCGCTCGGCACTCAGCGCGATTGGAGCACCGAACTCAATCCCGAGGGCGGTTGAAGCACCGCGAATGCGACGGAGGACGGGCGGAGCCGTCCGTTCTCCTGCATTGCCAAAACCCACCGCAGGGTTTCCGTTGGCGGGCTATGGTCAAAGGTCAACGCGTCGTCTGCATCAACGACACCTTCTCGGATTTGATTCGGGCGCTCTATAAGCAGCTCCCGACGAAGGGGGAGACCTACACCATTCGCGACGTCTTCCTCGGTCGCGAAAAAGTGGTCAAGGCGGGCGATTCCGCCACGGTGGGTCTGTTGCTGGTGGAGTTGAACAATCCGCCTGATCCCTTTCACGCCGAACAGCAGGAACTGGGATTTTCCTCCGAGCGTTTTGCGCCGCTCGAAGAGCTGCCGCCGGAAGAAGCCTACGCGGAAGCCGAAGAGGAACTCGAACTCGTCGGCCCGGGCGGCGGTGGTGGTGGAAGCCCCGGAAAACTCCCGCTCAAGTGGGATCTGAACTGAGCCAAAAGCGCGGGAGCGCGGGCTGAAGCCCCGCGCTACGGGAATGCCGGTCGTTCTCGTTCTCCTCCTCGTTCCCATTCTCAAAAAGCCCGCCTCGTAGTGCGGTGCTTCAGCCCGCACTTCCCTGCCTCACCGCCGCGCCCCTGCGCTCCTCCACCACGTCGGCCCGCGTCGCCGCCGGTCGGACAGATCGCAAAACCGGCGTAAGTCCTTGCCGCCGCCCCCGCAGTGCGCTTCCGATTTGGGACAAACCCTCTCAACCTCTGCCGGCCGCCGCCTCGGCGGCCTGATTTGTCCCATGCCCCCTGCCAAGACCGACTCCGCCTCTGCCTCCGCGCCCGCCCTTCGCCCCGTCGCCAAACTCATGGCGGCGAACCGTTCCGAGATCGCTGTGCGCATCTTCCGCGCCGGCACCGAACTCAACCTGCGCACGGTCGCGGTGTTCGCCGAAGAGGACCGGTGTTCCATTCACCGCTACAAGGCCGACGAGTCCTACCAGGTCGGCGCCGGCAAAGGCCCCGTCGCGGCCTATCTCGACATTGCCAGCATCATCGCCATCGCCCAGGCCAAGGGCGTCGACGCCATTCATCCGGGTTACGGCTTTCTCTCTGAAAACGCCGCCTTCGCCCGCGCCTGCGAGGAGGCCGGCATCGTCTGGGTCGGTCCGCGGCCCGAGTTGCTGGAGATGATGGGCGACAAGACCGCCGCCCGCGCCCTGGCCAAGAAGATCGACGTGCCCGTCCTGCCCGGCACCGAAGAGCCGGTGAGCGACCGCAAGGAGGCGATGAAGATCGCCAAGAAGATCGGCTTCCCGCTCATCATCAAAGCCGCCTTCGGCGGTGGCGGACGCGGCATGCGCATCGTGAAAAAAGCCGAGGATCTCGAAGCGTTGCTCGATGAGGCTCAGGGCGAGGCCGAACGCGCCTTTGGCAACGCCGCCGTCTTCCTCGAAAAATACATCGCCAACGCGAAGCACATCGAGGTGCAGATCCTCGGCGACAAGCACGGCAATGTCATCCACCTGCACGAGCGCGACTGCTCGGTGCAGCGCCGCCACCAGAAGGTCATCGAGGTCGCGCCCAGCTACGGCTTGCCGCCCGAAGTGGTGACCGACCTGTGCGACTCCGCCGCCCGCATGGCCCAGGCGATCGGCTACGACAATGCCGGCACGGTCGAATTCCTTTACGATCTCGACCGCCACGAGTGGTTCTTCATCGAGATGAATCCGCGTATCCAGGTTGAGCATACGGTCACCGAGGTGATCACCGGCCTCGACCTCGTGCGCGCCCAGATTCTCATCGCCCAGGGCCACGCCCTGCATTCGCCCGAGGTCGGCATGCCCGCCCAAGCCGACGTGCCGCGCAACGGCTTCGCGCTGCAGTGCCGCATCACCACCGAGGACCCGGAAAACAAGTTCGTGCCCGACTACGGCCGCATCACCGCCTACCGGTCGCCGGGCGGTTTCGGGGTGCGACTCGACGGCGCGATGGGCTTCTCCGGCGCGGTCATCACGCCGTTCTACGACTCCATGCTGGTTAAGCTCATCGCCAGCGGCCAGAGCTACGAACTCGCGCTGCACCGCATGCGGCGCTGCCTGAGCGAATTCCGCATCCGCGGAGTCAAGACCAACATCCCCTTCCTCGAAAACGTCGTCGCGCATCCGATCTTCCGCGAAGGCCGCGCCACCACCACGCTGATCGACACCACGCCGGAGCTGTTCCGCTTCAAAGCCCGCCGCGACCGCGCGACCAAGTTGCTCAACTTCCTCGGCGATGTGGTGGTCAACGGCAACCCGCACGCCAAGGGCTACAAGCCCGCCGCGCCGCTCGCCGCCGTGCTGCCGCCGGCCTGCGATCCGCACAGCCCCGCGCCCGCCGGCACCCGCCAAAAACTGCTCGAACTCGGGCCGGCGAAATTCGCCGAGTGGACGCGCAAGCAGAAGCGTCTCCTGATTACGGATACGACTTTCCGCGACGCGCACCAGTCGCTCATGGCCACCCGCGTGCGCACCCACGACATGCTGACCGTGGCCAGCGCGGTGGCCCGCCAGGCACCGCAGTTGTTCTCGCTCGAAATGTGGGGCGGCGCGACCTTCGACACCGCCATGCGGTTTCTCAACGAGGACCCGTGGGAGCGTCTGCGCCAGCTCCGCGCCAAGGTGCCGAACATCTGTTTCCAGATGCTTTTCCGCGGCGCCAACGCCGTCGGCTACACCAACTATCCCGACCATGTCGTGGGTGGTTTCGTGAAGCACGCCGCGGCCAGCGGCATGGATATTTTCCGCATCTTCGATTCGCTCAACTACCTGCCCAATCTCCGTGTCGCGATGGAGGCGGTGCAGGACACGCACGCGATCTGCGAAGGCACGTTGTGCTACACCGGCGACATCCTCGACCCGAAGCGCGACAAGTTTGATCTCAACTACTACGTGCGCCTCGCCAAAGAGCTTGAGCGCATGGGCGCGCACATGATCGCGATCAAGGACATGGCCGGCCTCTGCCGTCCCTACGCCGCGCAAAAACTGGTCAAGGTCCTGCGCGACGAAGTCGGCGTGCCGATTCACTTCCACACCCACGACACCAGCGGCATCAATGCCGGCTCCATCTTGCGCGCCGCCGATGCCGGCGTCGACGTGGTCGATCTCGCGCTCTCCTCGATGAGCGGCAGCACGTCGCAGCCGAATCTCAATTCCGTCGTCGCCGCGCTCGAAGGCACGCCGCGCGACACCGGACTTGATCGCGCGACGCTCGACCGGTTCTCCGATTATTGGGAAAACGTGCGGCCGTATTACGCGCCGTTCGACACCGCGCCCAAGAGCGGCTCGGCCGAGGTTTACCTGCACGAAATGCCCGGCGGCCAATACACCAACTTGAAGGAGCAGGCCGCCTCGATGGGCGTGTCGCACCGCTGGCCGGAAATCGCCCGCACCTACGCCGAGGTGAACCAACTCTTCGGCGACATCGTGAAGGTCACGCCGTCGTCGAAAGTCGTCGGCGACATGGCGCTGTTCCTCTTCTCCCGCGGCATTAAGCCCGCCGATGTGGTCAACCTCGAGCCCGGCGCCACGCCGTTTCCCGAAAGTGTCATCGACATGCTCAGCGGCGGACTCGGCTGGCCCGACGGCGGTTTCCCGGCCGACGTCTCCCGCGCCGTGCTCGGCGAGGAAAAACATCGCGCCGCGCAGACGCGTTACGCCGAGGCAAAGAAACGCGGACTCAAGGCGCCCAAGCAGTCGAAAGCCGCCCGGGCGAAGGAGCACGCCGCCGGTCTCGCCACCACCCGCGCGGAAGTCGCCGCGCATCTCAAGCAGGAGCCGGACGACGACGCATTTTACTCGCACCTCATGTATCCATCGGTCCATGACGCGTTCCTCAAGCACCGCCGCCAGTTCGGCGATGTGAGCGTGCTGCCGACGCCGGCGTTTTTCTACGGCCTGCAACCCGGCGAGGAAATCCTGGTCGAGATCGAGGAAGGCAAGGTGCTCATCATCCGCCTCGTCAGTGTGGGCGAACCCGATCAGGACGGCCGTCGCATGGTCAACTACGAGCTCAACGGTATGGCCCGCGACGCGGTCGTGATCGACAAGAGCGTGCAGCCCAAGACCAAGGCGAAACCGAAGGCCGACCTCTCCGATCCGAACCAGGTCGCCGCGCCCATTCCCGGTCTGGTGGCTGCGCTCTCGGCCTCCGTCGGCGCGAAGGTGAAGAAAGGGGAAAAGCTGCTGTTGATGGAAGCGATGAAGATGCAGACCACGGTCTATGCGCCGTGCGACGGCACCATCGCGGAAGTGAACGTCGCCGTCGGCGAAACCGTCGAAGCCAAGGACCTTCTCATCCGCATCAAGCCGGCGTGAGTTTTTGGAATTCCACAGCAGGAAACGAATAGGGACGAAGCCGCTCCGACGTGGTTGTTTATCACCGGAGAAAACGGAGCGGTCAGCCTGAATTATTCTACAGAAGGAAACGAAGGTAGGTGATATTTGGATACATCAGCAGGTAGACTCCGTTTTCCTCTGTTGGCTCCTGTAGAAAAATACCTGTCGCGGAGCCCCTTCGTTCTCTTCGTTTCCTCCTGTAAGAAAAAACAAACCCTGCCTCACCGCGCCGCCGGAGCTGTCACGCAAACTTCGCCACGAAGCCGAGGAAGCGGGCGCCGGCCTGCAGGAGTTTAGTCTGGGTCTTCGCCTTTTCGAGCGCGGTCTTGATCTCCTCCAGTTCCTCCAGATCGGCGTCGGTGATGATGACGCCTTCCTTGAGCAGCTTCATCTGCATCACGGCGAAGTCGTTGATGGCTTCATTGATCATCGGGCGCATCTGCAGTTTCTCCAAAATCGGCGCTTCCTTGTAGCGCACCTGCAGTTCGATGAGGGCGAGCGAGGCTTGTTTGAGGGCGACCGTATCGTTGTCCATGAGCGGAGCGGTCAGGGTTGACGTTGCAGATCGAGAACAGGCCGCGCCAGCAGGTCGGTGTAATACGGATCGCTGGCGAGTTCCTGTTTCAACGCGGTAAACTGCTGCCCGAGTCCGGCGAGGTCGGTGCGGCCGGTCAACGTGGCGGCGAGCGCGAGGCTGTGGTCGATCTCGTTGAGAATTTCCAAAGTCGACAGCTTGTCGTAGGCGCGGATGAGTTTCAGCACGGCGGCACCGGCGGTGACGGCCTGGGCAAACCGGGCCTGCAACGCGACCTGTTGCGTTTGCGCGTCGCGATGATGGGCGACGATCGCGGCGGCATGAACCTGCAGCCGAGCCTGGCGGGTGGTTTCATCGGGTTCGCGGAGAATCTCGCGCAACTCGCGCTGCAACGTCGCGCGGGCATCGGCGTCGATGGCGGCGAGGGTGAACGTGTGTTCGTGAAAGCGGATCAGTTGCTCCACCAGTTTGGCGGCGAGTGCTTCCGAGTCCTTGACCGGCTGACGCGAGAACATGCGACCCGCAGTGACCTGGGTGAGGACGGCACTGAACTGCTGGTAGGCGGTGCGCACGCGCTTGAATTCGTCGTCCAATTGCTGCGTGCCGGCGGTCGTCACCGGTGACAGCGTGGCGAGCAGGCCGTCGATGACTTCCGCGTTGATGTCCGCGGCGTCGGTGCCGGAAAGCCCCACGTAGGCGGCGGTGAATTCTTCCGGGGTGAGCGCAAATTCGGGCCGCATGCGGCGCAGGAAGTTTTGGTAGGCATCAATCGCGGCGGCGGATTCGCGATCGAATTCCCGCGCGGCGAGCGCGAGGGCCTCGGCCTTTTCCTTGGTGCAGCCGGCCAGCAGCACAACACACGGCAGCAGCACTGCGACCGAGAGGCGGCGGACGCCACCAGAGACGGCGGGAATAGTCATGGGGTGGGGAAGCGGGAACCGCGTCGAGTCCGATCACCAGACTCACCTGCGGCGCCCCAACCCTACCGCGATTTCTCCGCCTCAGGAAAGCGACCACGCATCGGAGAACCTGCCTGAAAACGCATCAGGCAGTGCCGCGGTAACAAAGTAGCGGGAGCATCCTGCTCCCGATTCGGCGGAGGCGCGAGACGGGAGCTAGGAAGCTCCCGCTACTTTGGGGTTGTCGCGGATGTAACGGCGCATGGCGGTCATGGCGGGTTCGTTGCGCACGATGTGATCATACGATTCGTGCTGCCAAAGTTGGCCGGTCAACCCCAGGCGCCGGTTGAGCAGTGTGGCGGAGTAGGATTTCCAGGAATGGAGGATGTCCGCGAGGCGGTGGTGCGTCAGCGGATTCACCAGAACATGCACGTGTTTCGTCAAGATGATAAACTCGTCGAGGGCGTAGCTTAGACCGTCTAAGTGGCGCAGCGCGTCACGCACGACATCCGCATTCACCGGATCGCGGAGCACACAGGATCCGCATACGGCGTGCAGGAGTTGTTCGTAACGGGCGGCGAAGAGCTGGTGGTATTCGGCGAGTTCGTCGCGAGAGAGCGTGTTGAGGTTGTGAGTTCGCCGCCACTGGTCGCGTTGTTGTTGAATCTTCTCCACTACCTCGCGAGGCAGTGCATCAGCGAGGCGGAAGGTGACGAAATACCAGACGCTGCCTTGTTCCCAGTGAGGCAGATTCCCGCCGGTGCGGATGTCGATTTCGGAGCGCGGATTGAGATATTCCCAATGCGGCGCCGCGTCGACCAAAGTAGCGGGAGCATCCTGCTCCCGATTCGGCGGAGGCGTGGCACGGGAGCTGGAAGCTCCCGCTACTTTTTTGGGGTCGCTCATGGGGTGGGGTGATGTGAGGCGCCGAGGCGTGCGATCAGTCAGGGGCGGAGGTGGAGAAAGTTGAGGCCGGGGAAGGTAGTGAAATCGGTGTCGAAGGAAACGACGCGGGCACCGCTGGATGCGGCGAGGGCGGCGATCCAGGCGTCGGTCCAGCAATGAGGCGGGAAACCCGGGTGGCAGCTCCAGCGCTCGAACTGACTTTCGGCGGCGAGGGAATCTTCAATGAAGCAAACCTCGGGCAGGGCGGCGAAGGCGTGGTAGGCGTCCCACGCCTCGACGGCGGTGAAGGGAGCGCCGCGCATCACGCGCGGATTGGTGAGCAGGCGCAGCAGTCCCAGCATCGTGACCCGGCAGAAGGCGATGTCGCCGCGAGCCTCCTGTTCCCAGTAGCGCCGGGCGCGGTCGTGGTGCTCGTGGTCGGCATCGCTGAGGGCGAGCCAGAGGTTGAGATCCGGCAGGTCAATTTCCCTCATGGGCGTCCTCGGCGACGAGTAAGCCGTCGATCTCGCGATTGGACAGCGCCGGGTGCCGCACGCCCGTGGCGCGGCGGATCACGGGCAAGGGACTGCGCGGACGCCTGCCGGGCGCGGAGTCGCCGCGCTGGCTGAGGCCGGCCTGGAGAAGCTCGGCGACAAAGTCTTTGAGTTTAACACCGCGCAGGGCGGACTGGGCCTTCAACTCGCGAAAAAGGGGATCGGGCAGATCCAAGGTCGTGCGCATAAAAACATTTTTATGCGAAAATGTGACGAGGCAAGAGTTAGGTCGCCAGGAACTTTGCAATCCGTCGCAAATGCAAAATGCACGCTGACGACCTTATTCAATGGCGGTGCGATGAAGTCGGGCCAACAAAGATATGGCTGATATTGTTCGTAAATTACTTATTTACAGATACTAAAGACAACGATTCAGCGCCGGAGGTAACTTCCCCAGCGTCGCTGGTATGTCTCGTGCGGAATGCGGCCCGATGCCCGCGTCCGCCCCTGCCTTCAATCCTGCGTCTCCCCCATGAGCACGGCGATTTCCAACCGCGGGGGGCATCGTCTCATCGGGCTCGCCACCTTTGTGCTGGTGGTGGCGATTCTGTATTGGGGGCGGCAGATTATTCTGCCGCTCGCGCTCGCGACGCTGATCGCGTTTTTGCTGACGCCCTTGGTGGTGCGATTGCATCGCTGGGGACTGCCCAAGGCATTGGCGATCGTATCGGCGGTGTTGATCGCGTTTTCAGTGCTGACTGCGGTGGGGGCGGTCGTGTTGTGGCAGATGGCTGATCTGGTGTCCGAGTTGCCTAAGTATGAGCGCAACATCCAGCACAAGATCGTGGCGATGCAGGAGGTGGAAAGTCCGCGCAGCTGGCAACGTATCCTGGAGATGGTGGAACACGTTTCTGCCGATTTTGCCGACCGGGCGGAAAACGCCGGCACCGCTGCGCGTGACGAAAGGCGCAACGGCGAACCGAAACCGGTGCCGGTCGAAGTGCGCAATCCGGATACCTCCTCAATGCAATTGCTCCAGACTGCACTCGGGCGGGCCGTCTCTGCGCTCGCGACTTTCGGTATCGTGGTGGTGTTTGTCGTCGCGATGCTGTTTCAGCGCGAGGATCTGCGTGACCGGTTCATCCAGATTGTGAGCGCGGGACGGATCAATCTCACCACCCAGGCGCTCGACGACGCTTCCCGGCGGGTGTCGCGTTACCTGTTTCTCCAGTTGGTGGTCAACGCGACCTACGGCATCCCGATCGGCCTGGGCCTGTATTTCATCGGCATTCCCAACGCGTTGCTTTGGGGCCTGCTGGCCACCTTGCTGCGTTTTATACCGTTTCTCGGGCCGTGGATCGCGGCGAGTTTTCCCGTGCTGCTGGCGATCGCGGTGGACCCGGGTTTCGGCAAACTGATCGCTACGCTCACGCTCTTTGTGGTGATGGAGCTGCTGAGCAACAACGTCATCGAACTCATCCTCTATCGCGCGGGCACGGGCATTTCGAATCTGGCGCTGTTGGTCGCCGCGGTTTTCTGGACTTGGTTGTGGGGGCCGCTCGGGCTGTTTCTCTCCACGCCGCTCACCGTGTGCATGCTGGTGCTCGGTCGTCATGTTCCGAGCCTGCGCCTGCTCAGTATCCTGCTCGGCAGTGAACCGGTGCTGCGTCCCGCCACCCAATTTTATCAGCGCATGCTATCGATGGATGGCGACGAGATGGACGACCACGCGCGCGATTATCTCGATAAGCATACGCTGCTGGAATTCTTCCGCGACGTGCTCGTGCCGGCGTTGCTGCTGGCCGAAAAGGATCGTCATCGTGGCGCGCTGGCGGAGGTGCGCCAGCAGTTCATCTTCAACTCCGTGGCGGAGTTGATCGCTGATCTCGATCAGGCGCGGTCCGTGCGTCC
>CBINJL010000017.1:0-14178 GCA_966250925.1 uncultured Opitutus sp.
TCCATCCCCTCCACTGCGGTCGCAAACGCGGAGCAAAGGCAGCTACAAATAAATATAGGGCTACAAGAACCGGAATAAATACGAGGTAGTGCATTTCTCTTCGCCTAACGTCCGCAATCAGACACGGAGGGGCGCAGCCCCGGAGTTGTCTGTAGTGCGCTTGTTAGGCATTCTTTGTCTTCCCAAAGGCCTCAATCACGGATGCAATCGCAACCCAAACCATCGCGAGGCCAGCGAAGGCGAAATATGCCCGCTCTTCTCCCTTTACGGGGCTCGTTGCATCATCGAGACAACGAAGAAAAACGCTGATGCCTCCCATCACTCCGGGAAAACTGAGGAAGATCACCGCCGCCTCACTAAGCGCGGGCTTCTTCTTCCGCACACAAGCAACGATGACATAGATGACCACTACCGCGACCCCAAGTATCAAGGCTGTGGAAAGGGATAGGAGATTCATTTCTTCTTCTCCTCAAGGTAGCGAATGGTGAAACCTACAGCGGCGCCGGCTACTCCTGAAACCACGCCGATTATGGGGCCTGCGCCGCTAGCAATTAGGGCTGCGCCGGAGGCGCATGCCATCGCCGTGGATAGTGCGGGCATGATAGGAACATGAACATGCTGCTTTTGCTCTTCGGGCTTCTTGTAGGGAACGTATTCCATGGGTTGCATATTATTTCCTTATTTTGCCTAACAGTCTTATTGGCCTAGATTCGAGGCGGGGTTTTGCGAAATGGGGGAGGTGCGCGATGGGGGATGGGTGCGCTGCATCTTTCTACCGGTAAATCGCATAACGAAAATGGGGGCAGGAGGGAAAGGTGGGGTGTTGCGCAAATTGCGCGATTCGCAATGTGGCTTTTTGCGGAGGGATGGCACGTTAAATCGAATGTCGGTTTTTGCGGAAGCGGGGCGTATCGGCCGCGTGCGGCCATCCACGCTTACTTATTAATAGGTAGAAAATTACGTTTTTTCAAAAACGTGGGGCGCATTTTCTCGTTTCAGGCATTGCTGGTTCACGTCGTCACCCGCGCCACATTGGCGCATTTTGCTTATGAAAGATGAGATTATTCAGTTTGCGGCTTGGAAGGAGCATTTGAAGACGAGCACGTTGCGGTATTTCGAGCGGCGAGGTCATCTTGAGGCGATCATCGATGTGTTACGGGTGTGTCGGGCGGTGCGCCGGCCGTTGTCGGTGGAACTGATAAAGTGGCATTTGAGCCATTTACCGAAGCGGGATTTGGAGGCGGCGCGGGAGGGTTTACGGTGGTTGTTGCGGGTGGCGCGGGCGGAGGGCGCGACCCAGCCGACCGACCGGGAGTTTATTATACCACGCGCGTGGCCGGGGACGGCGGGGGCGACGGGGAACGGGGGAGCGAACGTGGAGTGGGAACGCAACCAGGCAGCGGGCGGCGGCGCGGGTGTGAGGGCTGGCGCAGGTGCCGCGGATGGGACGTCGGGTGCGGGGCCGGGATGGCGGGAGGCGGGTCAGCCGCCGCCGTTGGCCGCGGATGACCTGGGCGGACCGGACTGGGAGCAGGCGTTGATCAAGGCGCTGCGAACGAAGGGGATGTTATGGCGAACCGAGCAGACTTACCGCGCGTGGGCGAAGCGGTTTGCGGAGTGGCTGGAACCGCGGGCGCCCTGGGTGGCGGAAGGTGCGGATGTGTCCGGGTTTCTGTCCGACCTGGCGGTGCGGCTGCGGACCAGTGTGGCGAGTCAGAAGCAGGCGCTGAATGCGTTGGTGTTTTTCCTGCAGGAGGGGTTGCGGATCGAGGTGGGGGAACTGGATTTTCAATACGCGCGCAAGCGGATCAAGATGCCGGTGGTGTTGTCGCGGCGGGAGATCGGCGCGTTGCTGGAGGCGATGGACGGCAAGGTGCGGCTGATGGGGGAGTTGATGTATGGATCGGGGGCACGGTTGATGGAGCTGCTGCGGTTGCGGGTGCATCAGGTGGATCTGGAGCGGGGGCAGTTATCGATCATCGCGGGCAAGGGCGATAAGGACCGGGTAACGGTGCTGCCGGAGGCGGTGCGGGAGAAGCTGGAGGCGCACTTGGAGGATTTGCGACGGCTCTATGCGGAGGATCGGACGGCGAAGCTGCCGGGCGTGTGGATGCCGGAGGGGTTGGCGCGCAAATACCAGGGCGCGGGGGAGCGGTGGCAGTGGCAATGGCTGTTTCCGTCGCGAAAGCTGGCGCGTGATCCGGCTTCGGGGACGATGCGGCGGCATCATGTGTTGCCGGGTGTATTCCAAACGCGGATACGCGAGGCGGCGGAGCGAGCGGGACTGTCGAAGCGGGTGACGCCACATGTGCTGCGGCATTCGTTTGCGACGCATCTGCTCGAGGCGGGCACGGATATCCGGACGGTGCAGGAGCTGCTGGGGCACGCGCGGCTGGAGACGACGCAGATCTATCTGCATGTGATGAAGAAGCCGGGGCTGGGTGTGCGGAGTCCGCTGGATGGGTGATGGGCGGAGGGCGGTGGAGGGAGGGCGGAGGGCGGAGATCTGAAATCTGAAATTTGAGACCTGAAACTTGAAGGCGGAGGACGGAGGGCGGAGGGAGGCGCGGGGACGGGAATTTGAAACTTGAGACCTGAAAGCTGAAGCGGGAGGCGGTGGACGGAGGGCGGAGGGCGGGGATCTGAAATCTGAAATTTGAGACCTGAAACTTGAGACCTGAAGCAGGGCGGTGGGCTGGGTTCGCGGGTTGCGTTTTCTGAGGCGAGGCGTTGGCTGGGCGCTTCCCTACTCTTTTCCCTGCTTTACCCATGAACCTCCGCGCTTTGTTTGCCTTATTTGTAATGTTCATCGCCGCCGCGAAGGCGGAGCCAATTCTGGGGCTGCAGTCGTGGACCTGCCGCAACATGGAGTTTGAGGAGGTGGTGCGGTTCGCGCAAAAGCACGGCATAACGCACGTGCAGTTTTACAACAAACATCTGGACCCGGCGGCGCCGCGCGAAGAGACGGATCGCAAGCTGGCATTTCTGGCCGAGCACGGGGTGAAGGCGTATGCGATCGGGGTGAGCCGCACGACGTTGAACAAGGAAGACAACCGGCAGTTGTTCGAATTCGCGCGGCATTGCGGGATCGAGGTGATCGTGGTGGAGCCGGGCGAGGCGTTGATCTGGGACAA
Organism: uncultured Opitutus sp.; assembly: GCA_966250925.1. Taxonomy (GTDB): domain Bacteria; phylum Verrucomicrobiota; class Verrucomicrobiia; order Opitutales; family Opitutaceae; genus Actomonas. The sequence goes on from CBINJL010000017.1 coordinate 3,135, forward strand.
TCTGGAGGAGCTGGTGCGCGAGTATGACATCAAGCTCGCGATCCATAATCATGGCACCGGCACAACCTACGGAAATCCAGCAGTGGTGAAGCACGTGCTGGCGGAGCGCGATGCGCGCATCGGCGTATGCATGGACATCGGCTGGGTGACGGCGGCGGGTTTCGATGCGGCGGCCGTGTTGGCAAACTATGGCGACCGCGTTTTCGACATGCATTTGAAGGACAAGCGGCTCGATCGCGAAGACCGCCCCGGACGGCCGGAGGACACCCACATCGGTCTGGGCAACAGCAACTACGTCGGCGTGTTTCGCGAGATCGAGAAGGCAGACTGGTCGGGCGTGATGGCGCTGGAAACGGACAGCGCGGAATTTGCTCAGGACCCGACCGAGTTCGTGGCCCGCGGGAAGGCGTTTTTCGAGGCGATGACGCAGCGGTGAGGACGGCAGCGCGGAAGGCGGAGACCTGAAGGCGGAAACTTGAAAGCTGAAACCTGAAACCTGAAGGCGGTAAGCGGAGAGCGGAGGGGCCTCCGGTTTCAGGCTGCGTAGCGCGCAGCGCACAGATCGTATTGATGCGCACGGCGCATCGTCGGGCGCAACCCGGTCTCGCGCTGCGCGGCGTCGCCGCCCAAGCTGGCCGGCGACGTGCAGATTCTGAACCTCTACGTTTCGCCGGGGCACAACTACTTCGGTCATCATGGGCAACCCGCCGGCACCCACCCAACTCGTGCGGTGGATGCGGTGGAGTGCGTGGCCGGACGCGGGCTGCGCGGCGATCGGTTCTTTGATTTCAAGGACGATTACAAGGGCCAGGTCACGTTCTTCGCCCGCGAAGTGTTTGATGCGTTGTGCGCCGAACTGGGGGTGCGCGACAAAACCCCGGCCGCGTTGCGCCGCAACATTGTTACCGGCGGAATCGATCTGAATGCGCTGGTCGGCCGCGAATTCGAGTTGCAGAGCGTGCGCTTCCTCGGCGCCATTGAGTGCAAACCGTGTTATTGGATGGACGAGGCGATCGGGCCGGGGGCGGAGGCGTTTTTGCGGGGACGAGGCGGGCTGCGGGCGCGTATCCTGAGCGACGGGGTGCTGCGGCGCGATCTTGCCATCGCGGGGGCGGCGGTGGCGTGATTGGGCGATGACGCCTTCCGCCGCGACCGAGTCCACCGTCCTCTTCATCTGCACCGGCAACTACTACCGCAGCCGGTTTTCCGAGGCGTTGTTCAACCATCTCGCCCGGCGCGATGGCTCGCCCTGGCGGGCGTTTTCGCGCGGCGTGGCCATCGATCTGGCGCCCCCGGGACTGTCGCCGTTCACGCGCACGGCGCTGCTCGCGCGCGGCATCGCGCTCGATCTCACCACGCCGGACCGCGTCGCGCTGACCGACACTGATTTGGCGCAGGCGACACATCGCGTGGCGTTGAAGGAAGCCGAGCACCGCAACTACATCCGCCGCGATTTCCCGACCTGGGATGCGCAGGTGGAGTATTGGCATTTTCATGATCTCGACTGCGCGACCGCGGAAGAGATGCTGCCCACCCTCGCGACCCACGTGACCGCTTTCTACGAGCGCTTGGTCGGCCGCGAGGGCGGCCGCACATGAGGCGGCAAATTGCACGCCAGCGCCTCCGGCGGTGCCGCACAATGCCTGCGACTGCCGGCCCGCAGCCGCATTACCAAAGTGTTAGTATATTTGTTACTCATTTATTGAGAATGAATTGAATCGAATTTGGCTCGTGGTTGCACGCCCCTGGCACGGGAGCGGCAGGAGAGGTCGCAATTTCCGACGCTTGCCCACCATGACCACGACCCATCGCCCGCCCGCCAAGATCGCCCTGCTCGCCCTTTCTTTCGCAACCGGCAGCATTGCCCAGGCCGAAGACGCCACCCTCACTCCGCCGCGCGGCATGACCGATGCCGCCAACCCGATTCCGATCACCGCCGCCAACGAAGTCACGGTCGCCTACGACGAAGCGGGTGCGACCGCCGCCTTGGAAAAGGCGACCTTCGCCAATCGCGACTCGGCCGCGGCCGAGGTCGAATCGGGCATCAATGCCAGTTCCCACGTCCTCAACGAACTGCGTCTGCAGATTTCGGGGCGAGGGCTCACCACCGACATCAGCAACGCGCTGACCTATGCGCAGGAACGGCTCACCAACGTGCGCACGCGCCTCACTGAGCTGCGTCATGTCACGGTCGATGATTTCGACGACGCCCGCGACGACCTCGTCACCGCCTTGGAAATCTACGCCGAGGCTACCGCCGATGTGGATAACGCGATCGATTGATCGTGTGGCCTTTCCGCCGACGTCGACGACGCCGGACAACATTTAGAAAAAGGTTGGGCCACCAGCATGCTGGCCTTGATGCTGGTGGCCCGGGGAATTCCGGACGGCGTCGACTCAACACCGCCCGGAAAGTGCTCCTGTCCGTGCCAATGGTGACGGCGGCAGCGGACGACCAGACCATCGGCACAGCGCCCCACGTCTCCCACGCTGGTTTTTACCTAAATTTGAGTAATTGAATTAGGGCGTGTCTGGGAAAGCCGAGGTGCCAGCGTGAGCGAGAAGACGTTGGCGCGATGACGCCGGAGAGGCAGGACCAACGGACGAGGACGTCCGTGTGCGTCGCAGAGGCCGGTCGCCCCGGACTGAGAGGTGTCAGTTTTCACCCCCTGATGAACACGGATTAACACGGATCAACCGAGGCCTCATCAGCCTGTGCTATCCGCCGTCCATTCGTGTCCATCCGTGGTTAAACCCAGCCCGGCGGAGCCGGAACCAAATCACCGGGTGAGATACCGGCAAACCCGCTTTGCCTCGGATTCACCCGCGAGGTGAGCGCCGGTGGATTTGTTGCCATTTTCTTACCGCCTTTCTTTGCGTGCCTTGCGGCCTCCGCGGTCTTGGCGTTGAACATCAACCGCGGAACATAGGATCAACGCTCCAGCGCCATCAGCTTGTCGGGATTGCGCAGGGCAAAAAGCTCGGCGATGCGACCATCGGCGATGCGGATCGAAAACGCCGTGGCAGGGCGTCCCTCCGGCGCATCCAGCACGACCACTCCCGGAGCGCCATTATACCAACACCAGCGCAGGAGATGCGCATCGTAACGCGAGCCGGTGCGCGTGACGACGCCGACAATAAAACGGGCCACGAGATCGGCGCCGTGCAGGACTTTGCCCGCCGCCACGACCTTGCCGCCGCCGTCGGAATGAAAGGCCACGTCGTCGCGCAACACCGTTTTCAAAGCGGTCAGATCGCCCCGTGAGGCTGCCTGCAAAAACCCCGCCAGCAGCCGACGATGATCCTCGGCCGTGACGGTGGCCGGGGCGGACGCGGAGGCGGACGCGGGGGTCGCAAGGTTCGCAATGGCGTCTGTTTCCGATGCCAACGCCGACGCCACCCTGTCCGCCGGTGCGGCGACGGGCGCCGGCGTGGCGGGTCGCACGCGTTGACGGGCACGGGAAACGAGTTTGCGGCAGGCGGCTTCGCTGCGGCCCAGGGTGACGGCGACCTCGGCGTAATCGTGATCGAACACATCGTGCAGCAGCAGTGCAGCGCGCTCCGCCGGAGAGAGCCGCTCCATGGCGGTAAGCAGCGCCATCGAGACGGATTCGTCGAGTTCGAGTCGGCGCGGCGCCAGCGCTTCCTCGCGATCCGTGGCGACCGCGACATCGAGCACCAGCGGCTCCGGTAGCCAGGGACCGGGATAAACCTCGCGCTGGCGGCGGGCGGACTTGAGCTGATCGAGACACAGGCGGCTGCAGGTGCGCAGCAGCCACGCCCGCGGCTCGCGCACGACGCCGCGATCGGCTTGCGCCCAGCGGGTCCAGGTTTCCTGCACCATGTCCTGGGCATCGCTCACCGTGCCGAGCATGCGGTAGGCGTGTCGCACCAGCAGCGGGCGATGGGCTTCGAAGAGGGTGGCGACGGCCGGGCTGCTCATGGCGGTGAGTGCGGTGAAGATCAGGCGGAGAACGTGGTGAGCGCACAACTCCGGGCGTGGCCCAGAGTGCGTTTCACGGCCGGAAACACCAGCGCGCCGGCAATGTTGAGCGCGAGTTCGACCAGGCCAGCCGACCCGTAGCGGGTGCGCAACGTCGCGATCCGTGCGGGTGCAGGCGAGGCGCCGGCCGCGATTTGTGCGGCATAGCTCTGCACCTCGGCAAGCTCCGGCGAGAGGCCCTCGCCATCACAGCGGGCGCCATGCAACACGTCATCGGGCACGCCCGCCTCGCGTCCCAACTTGATCGAAAGTTCGAGACAGGGGCCGCAATCGACCACCGAAAAGGCGGCGATGCGGGCGACAAAACTGACGTCGTGCGGCAGCGCTTCGTGGAAACCGGCCATTTGCGGCACGGCGCGAAACAAGGCAAAGGCGCGTGGCGAAGCTTCGAGCATTTCCTGCATGTAGGTGACGTCGTAGTCGTAGCGTTCGCCGAACTGGCGGGTTTGGTCGCGGAGGCATTGGATTTCTGCGGAGGTCATGATGAGGTTGTGCAAGTGATGTTGCCGGAGTGATCGCAGACGCGGGTGATCCGCGTTCGCGATTGCAGGTCATCATCATGGACGAGACAGGGGCGCGGATTGTGACCGCTCGGGCGAAATGGTTTTCCCCAGGGCGATGAGGATCGCGATGATTGCTGCGATCGCGGCCAAGGCGCGAGGCAAGGGCAAGGTAAGGTCAGGCAGCGCGCCAGGAAGGGAAAAGAGGCGTGCATGAGGCAGGGACGCAGGCGCCCCTCACCTGCGCCGGGACGGGTCCGCGCAAGGATGTTGAGTCAGCCGCGGGCAATCCGCATAAATCAGCCGAAAGCGCGGCGACGCACACCGCGAAGTGCGGTCAGTCCGCCCCAATCCGTGACAGCGGGCAGGGCCTGCGGGGCGGACTTGCGGCGACGGCCGGTGCGGCGGCGATAGGCGGAAAGGTGTTCGGCGACAAATGCGTGGCTACCGAGCACAAGTCCGTCGGAAAAGTGGCGCAACCGACTGCGCAAAACGGTGGCCAGCGGGAGCTCACCGCGGGTGCTGGCGACCTGTTGAAACGCCTCGTCCGAAATGCGGCCGGCGCCAGGACGCGCAGCGGTGCCCACCCCGAATAGCAATTGGCGGTAGCTGGCGTGAACCGCCCGCCAGTCGGCCCCGCCGACCACCCGGCGCAGGCCGGCGCGGATGCGATCGTCACCGGCAACGGCATCGCTGTAGCCACAAAACCGATACGAACGCGGATCGTCGGCGAGGCCCGCCCGCACCGGATTGAGGTCGATGTAGGCGGCCATGGTGCGGAGCGCGTTGCGCTTGCCCTCGATCAGCACGCTTTTGAAACGGTCGGCCCAGAGGGGACCGAAGCGTTGATGGGTGCGGTTGAACCACACGGAGAAACGTTGCTTGAGCAATTTCATGAAGGCGGAAAGGTCCCCCATGAGAGCGAGTTGACGATCGCGCCAGGCCACCGCATCGGCCTCACCACGTTTTAGCTGCTCCTGCATGACCTCGATCCGGGCCGTCTGAAAGCGGGTGGGCTTCGGATACAGAACGCGATAGCGACGCAGGACCTCGCCATCGGAAATCGCTGCACGGTCCGGCACCCGCACAAGCACATGGAAGTGGTTGGCCATTATGGCGTAAGTGATGACTTCCACCCCGCAGAAATCGGCCACCTGGCGAAGTTGTTTGCGCAGCACCTCCTTGGCCACCGCATCGAACAAGTGTTCACCGTTCACCGTGCGTGACATGCAGTGATAAAACGCCGCTTTCCCGGAAACTTTAACCCGTGCCATCCGCATCCCCTTCACCCAAATCGAATCCTTGATTCGAAACAAGCATTTTTAACCTGTCCCTTATTTGTGCAGTTGAGGCTGGCTGGCTTTGATTGGTCTTCAGCGTTGGACGAGGCGCAGGAGGCGGAGGTTTTGCCGGCGGAGCCAGCGGGCCACGCCACCGAATACCCGGGGGCGCCAGCGCGTGATGTCATCCGTGAGCAATGCCAGTCCTCCAAGAAAGATCACGCCAAACGCCATCGCTTCCCCGAGGCCCAGGTCCCAATCGGGCGTAAACGTCAGCACCAGATTCCCAAAGGTATAGGCAAAGATCGAGCTGCGCCCGAAACTGAGCAGCACGTCCTTGACCGACGTCAGCCAGGGGAATTTCGCGATCAGCTGGCCCAATCCGCAAATGCCCAACGCCCCCACCACGCCAAACGCGATGTAGGCGGGGTGGTTCAGCCGACGGTATTCCTGAAACGCCACCAACTGCCACACGAGCTCCAGCCCCAATCGGTCGATCTGCCGCAGCAACATCCACACGGAGACCGCCGTCAGCACTGCCACCAATACGACCACTTGCCCCGAGCGCCGCACCGCGCCCAACAAAAACCCCAGCACCACCAGCGTCGTGGCGTGCAACACACTGGGTCCCGTGACACTGCCCCACCCCACCAAAAAACCCCAGAAGTAGTTTATTTCCGGCGCCTGACTCAGCCAACGCCAGCCCCACCACGGCAGCACCAACACCAGAATCGTCCCCCAAACCCGCCCTCGCAGGATCGCTCCGACCAAAAACGGCGCCAGCAGCATCATCCAACAATACATCATCCATATCCCCGCATAGATGCCATCGCGGTTGAAAATCAACGCCCCCGCAAACTCCCGCCACGTCATCTCCCCACTGAGCGCCTGCGCCAGCACCGTGATCGCAATCGCGCCGTAATACGTCACCGCCATCGGCCAGCACCACGCCATCATCGCCCGCACGCCCGGAGGTTTGCCGCCATCGTGCCGCGAGCCCGCAAATCGTCGCGCCAGTCCCCACCCAAACACCACCAGCAGCAACGGCGTCGCCCACGCGGTCGGCACCAACACCTTCGGCACGAACCGCCACAGATCGAACTTGAACACGACGTGCGCGCTCATCGCCAACCAGATCGCCGCCGCCCGCGCCACCAGCAGCGGATCGTCCCGCCCCCGCAGCGGCACGCCTTCGCCTTCCACCGGACAGAGCGTCGCCATCGTCATACATTCCCAACCCGGCACCCGCCGCCCGTGGCAACGCTCCACCGCCAGCGCGCCTTCAACCAGATTCAGCGAATCTCCTCCTGCCGACACAAACGTCTCGTCATCCGCCAGCGTCCGCCGCCCCAGAATCTGCGCCAACTCCGCCCGCAAGGCCACGCCGTCACCGCCCGCGCATTCCTGTGCCAACACCATCCCGTCCGCCATCGATCCGGTTCCGCCCTCAGCCGCCAGTCCGACTTCCTTCGCGCCTTTCGTTTCGCCCAATCGCCGCAACTCCGCATAATCCACCTTGCCGTTGGTCAACACCGGCAACGTTGCCACCACCACGACCTGCAGCGCCCGCGGCGGCACGCCCAGCCGTCGCACCCATTGCTCCCGCAGTTCCGCCAACCTTGCCCCGTCCGCATCCTCCCCGTCCGCCGCGCCGACCACGGCAATCGCGATGCCACGATCCGATCCCGCCACCCGCGCCGTCCACCCCGCCGCCGCCAAATCCTCCTCGATGCCGTCGAGTGCGATGCGCAACCCCGCGATTTTCACAAACCGACTCGTGCGGCCGAGCACGCGATACAGGCCGATGTCGTTGCGCTCCGCGATGTCGCCCGTCGCCAGTTCGTCCCCCTCCGCCCCCCGCGCGAGATCCGCCCGTTCCTGCGCATAACCCATCATGACGTTGGGCCCGCGGTAAACGAGTTCACCGGGCGTAAACGCCGCCGCGATTTCTCCGCCCGCCGCATCGCGCAACCAAAACCGCCCGCCCGGAATCGCCCGACCAATGCAGTCCGCTTCCGATTCCGCCAACTCCGGCGGCAGATACGCCATGCGCGGCGCCGCCTCCGTCTGCCCATACATGACATAAAACCGCGCCCCCTGCTCGCGGGCGAACCGCGCAAACCGCCGCACCCACTCCGCCCGCAATCGCCCGCCGGCCTGCGTCATCAACCGCAGTCCCGGCACCCGTTTTTCAAGAAACCCGAGCGAGGCCAGCGTCTCGAACATCAGCGGCACGCCCGCAAATCCCGTCGCCCCGCCCAACTCGAAATCCGCCCAAAACTCCGGCTCGTGCACGGCATGGTCCGACACCACCAGCGCCCCGCCTGCCCACAGATGCGAGGTGAGCACGGACAACCCATACGAGTAGTGCAACGGCAGCGAGGTGATCGCCCGATCTTCGTATCCAAGATTTAAATACTCCGCGATCGCCGCCGCGTTGCTCACCACGTTGCGCCCCGACAGCCGCACCAGCTTGGGCGATCCGGTCGAGCCGGAGGTGGCAAGCAGCCAGGCGAGCTCCGGATGCAATTCCGATGCCGGCGCCTCATCGCCCGCCGCCACCACCGACGCGCCACGGCTCAACACCCAACCGGTTTCATCGCGCCCAAATTCATACTCCGGCCGAAACCGTTCCCGCAGCCGCGGCTCCCGGGCAAGCCGCCCGGGATCGAGCACCAGCACGGGAAAACCGGCCCGACAGGCGCCGATCAGCGCCACGATCGGTTCCGCCGCGTTCGCCATTTCGATCGCGACCACGCCGCGTTGCGGTCCGAGCGATTGCGCCCAGGCGTCGGCCCGCTCGGCCAACTCCCGATGCGACCAGACCGCACCGCCGGGCCAGATCAATGCCGCGCGCTCGCCGTGGCGGCCCAAGTCGGCAAACGGTCGCGTGGTTTCCTGATCCGCCATCGAGGTTGTCGCCACGGTCACGCAACCACCGCCGGTTGACGAGGCTCAAAACGCATTGTCGTGCTCCGCTTCAGCGCAACGTTTCCCGCCACGCGCGCACTTCCGCCACCAGCGCCTGCGCGGCGGCCAGCGCCGACTCGCCGCGAGCGGGTTCGGCACCCGCTACGTGCGCGCCTGCGGTCATGGTCTCGTGCGCGACCGCGCCGACCGTGTTGTCGTCATCCGGCTCGCCCAGTCCCGACTGCCGAAAACGCCGCAGCCGCGCGAGGATAAGGTCGCGGATTTCGGAGGCATTTTCCACTGCATGAAACGTGCTGCGATGCATCGAATCTTTTTCGCCGCCGTGTTCGCCGCCCGCGCCTCCACCCGCCGACTGCACCTCGACATCCGCCAATTTGAGCAGTCGCTGCAACGGGCCCTGCTTGACCGACACCTGCTGAAGGTTGGCGAAACTCATGGTGGTTTCCTGAATCTTCACCACGCCCCAGCGCAGCCGCAGACTGCGATCGGTCACCATATACCAACGCTGCCGGTAATCGAGCCACACCGCGCCGAGCGACCAGAAGAACTGCACCGCAAACACCACCAGACCGATCGCCTCGCCAATCTTGATCCAGAACAGCACCGAGGCCGGCATGTGCTTGGCAAATTCGTAAACCGGAAACGGCACGAAGTGATCGATCACGCGGTGCAGCATGTTGCCGCGCTCACGCCGGTCGCCCATCAGACCGCGACGGATTTCCGTTTCGGTCGGCGCGGCTTCACGCTCGGCAGTGACATAAACGCCCGGCGCCGTCTCGATCAGTTGCGGCGAAGATTCAACCGCGGCGCCTTGGGTTTCAACTCGCGCCGCCGCCTCCGCCGCCAGTGCCGCGTCGACTTCGAGTTGATACTCCACTTCGCGAATGAAAGTAAGGGAAATCAGGATACCCCAGATCGCCACCAACTGCGCCCCGCTCCACGCGACCAGTTTGAGCCGGATGTAGTTGCGCCCGGCGCGGAACACCCGCAGCGAACCCGGCGCGCCCGCCGGCGCCGTCGGTTCCGGAGGCACCCGCAGCGTGCGCAGCATGAAGGCTTCGAGCCGGGCAATCACAACGAACCTCCGGTTTTGCGATCGCGCCGTTCGAGATCGGTCCGCAAACCGCGAAGCTCGATCGCTACGTCACGCAACGCCGCCGCCAACGCCCCGTCGGCATCGTGTTGCCCGGCAGGCGCGCCGGAATGCGCGGACGGAACCGCACTCGCAGGGCGCAGCGGCGGCACGTCGTCCTTCACTCCACGCATGCGACTGTAGAGAAAGTCGCGCACGGCCTCGAATTGCTTGAGACCCTCCAGCGTCATTTCCGCCCCGGCGCTGCCGCTGGCGGTCTGCACCAACACCCGCGCCAAACCGAGCCAGCGCTCGACCACATTGGAGCGCAGATGGATGTCCTGGATTCTTGAATACTGGATGATGATCTCGCGCCGGAAGAGAATGCCCCAGCTCATCGAAATGCCTTCGTCGGTGAACCGATAGCGCATCGTTTTGAAGCGGATGGCGCCGTAGATCATCAGCACCGGAAACAGCGGCCCGGTGGCAAACGACGAAAGCATGTAATACTTGAGCAGATCAGGATGCGGGCGCGCGATGGCGAGGATCGCGTGGTCCTCCGGGGTGGATTTCATCGCCAGCGATCAGAACGGCCCGCACCGCGTTCCGCAAACTGGGAATGTTAAACGCCCTTCACTCATTCTCGTTCTCGCAATCGTTCTCGGTCTTCTCCTCGCCCGCCCGACGCAATGGCCCCGAAAGCACTGTAGCCCGCCTCGGGAGAGGCGGGACAAACGGGGCGATCGCCTTCCCGCCGGTCCCTGCTCTCCCGAGCAGGGCTACCCTACAATTTTATCGTCTCGTAATCGTCCTCGCCCGCCCGACGCAACGGGCCCGAGAGCACTGTAGCCCGCCTCGGGAGAGGCGGGACAAATGGGGCGATCGCCTTCCCGTCGGTCCCTGCTCTCCCGAGCAGGGCTACCCTACATCCGTCAGCTTGCGAACGTGCGGGTCAGATCCTGCGCGCGGATGAGGCAGCAGCAGTCGCTGCCATCGAAGGTGGGCAACCATTCCAGCTTGAGCTGCGGCCAGGCGCGTTCCATCGCGCCGCGCAGTTCGCCGACTTCGAGCACCACGATGCCGTGCGGTTGCAGGCGTGCGATCGCCTGCTCCAGCAACCGGCGCACGATGTCGAGACCGTCCGCGCCGCCATCGAGCGCAAGCCGCGGCTCGTGCCCGAACTCGGGCGGCAGATCATCGCAGATGGCGCTCGGTTCGTAGGGCGGGTTGCTGAGAATGATGTCGTAACGCACCGGCG
>CBINJL010000018.1:0-13860 GCA_966250925.1 uncultured Opitutus sp.
CGCTCATGATCCTGCCCGGGCCCGCGGTTGTGTTCTGGTTCATCGCCGGGTTTCTGCTCGCGGGCGAATCCGGCTGGATCTCCGCCGGCCTCGACGCCGCCGAGCGCTTTTTCCGCCGTCTCTTCAAACGCTTCCGCCGTTCCCGCCAGCAGGCCTGAAAAGTAGTAGCGATTATAAGGCCCACGGAACACACGGAAACCTGACGGCGTATTTCCGTATGGTCGTGTATTCCACGGTCGCTCTACGGCGCCGCTTTTTCCTTCGTCAGGTCGAGCAACGGCAGCGTTTTTAAATCGTAGTCCTCCTCCACCACCGTGAGGTCGCCGATTTCCACCTCGCCCGCACGTCCGAAGGCTTCGCCGACCGTGGTGATTTCCGGAGTGGCGGTTTCGCGACCAATCACCGGACCGCCGACTTCGACGATGCGCGGCAACGCATCCGCCGCCCACACCCCGCGGGCCGGACTCGAAATACGCGTATTCCACAACGGCACCTGTTTGCCGCGAATCAGCGCGTCACGATCATAGGCCGCGATGTTCATCACGAACAAATCGTCCCGCGACAGCTCCAGCACGCGCTCGGCCTTTTCGCTCCGCAACCCGCGCAAAAGATAACGCCCGTCGAGACCGAGCGGCGTTTCGATCTCATCCATCAATTTCAGTTTCTCGCCTCCCAGCGCGATCATCGCCCCGCCCATGTCGCCGCGCAGACTGCCCCACGAAAATCCGAGCACGAGCGTCGCCGGATGCGCGTCCGTCGCCGGCAGATAACCCTGCTTTTTCAAGGTCCGTAGCACCACCTGCAGAAACGCATCGTGGTCCGGCTCGCGTTCTCCGGCGATCCCTCGCCCGAAATCGGTGTATCCCGCCGTCACCGCCTGATAGTAGATCGGCGCCTCCGGCGAAGCCGTCGGCCGCTTGCGACCTTCTTCCGTCATGTCGGTGACGGCCACCACCGCCGTATCCTCGACTTCGGCCCACAACAACGGCGCGTGCAACATGCCCAGCATGGCGGAGAGGGCGACAAGACGAAGACGGCGCGGGGTAATCATGACGGGCAAGACTCGCCCGTGGGACTCACGTCGACAACCAAAGTTCCGTGCCAAAGACCACTCAAACGCGAGAGCGACGCCGCGACCTGACAGGGAGTTGACCCGGGTCCATCGTCGGCGACACGTCCGGCGATTTCCCGTCGTGCCACGTCCCTATCGCCATGCCCCGCCCGTTCCCCGCCCTGTTCGTCTTCCCCGCCCTCGCGCTCGCCGTGTTTGGTTTCGTTCCCACCGCCCGTGCCTACGACAACTTCGAGGTCGCCGTCTACACCCGCGCCTATGAGGTGCAAAAAATGGCCGACCCCGCCTGGCTGGAGGAACACTGGGCCCGTATCGCCACCCAGATTCATATCGACAAGGTCTACCTGGAAACTCACCGCGATCTGCTGATCATCGACGCTGCCACGCTCGAAACGGCCAAGGCATTTTTCGCCGCCCGCGGCGTGAAGACCGCCGGCGGCATCACCTACACCATCGACGAGCCCAACCGCTTCGAAACCTTCTCGTATTCAAATTCTGAACACCGGGCCAGGGTCCGCGAAATCGCCGAGCACACCGCCCGCCATTTCGATGAGTTCATCCTCGACGACTTTTTCTTCACTTCAACCAAGTCTCCCCACGACGTCGCCGCCAAGGGCGATCGCACCTGGACCCAATACCGCCTCGACGTGATGAACGACGCCGCGCGCGACCTCGTCATCGGTCCAGCCAAGGCCGTCAACCCCGACGTGCGCATCGTCATCAAGTATCCCAATTGGTATGACCATTTCGCCGCGCTCGGATTTGATCTGGCCACCGGCCCCCGGCTCTTCGACGGCGTCTACACCGGCACCGAAACCCGCGATGCCGTCACCTCCGCCCAACACCTTCAGCCGTATCTCGGCTACAACATCATCCGCACTTTTGAAAATCTCGCGCCGGGCAAAAACGGCGGCGGCTGGGTCGACATTTTTGCGTCGTTCACCACCGATCGTTACGCCGAGCAACTGCAGCTCACCCTGCTGGCCAAGGCGCGCGAGATCACCCTTTTTCAATTCGACATCATCGGCAATCCCGTCACGCCCGCGATGCGCGCGCCGTGGCAGGACGAGGCCACCAGTTTCGACTTCGACACGCTGCCCGCGGACGCAAATTTCGCCAGTGTCGCCGGGCAAACCTTTGCCGCGGTCGATCGTATTCTCGGCCAACTCGGTCAGCCCCTCGGCCTCAAATCCTACCGACCGGCCCGCGCCCACCGCGAAGCGTTCCTGCAAAATTTCCTCGGCATGGCCGGTCTGCCGATGGACCTCGTGCCGGAGTTTCCCTTCGACGAGCCCGTCGTGCTGCTGACGGCCCAGGCCGCCGACGATCCGGACATCGTGCAGAAGATCACCGCACACCTCACCGCCGGTCATACCGCCGTCATCACCAGTGGTCTCCTCCAGATTCTCCAGGATCGCGGACTGCAGCACATCGCCGAGATCGAGCATTCCGGCCGCATCGCGTCCGTGCAAAACTACGTCACTGGCCGTAGTGTCTCGACCGGCGAAAAGTCGATTCTGATTCCCCAAATCACTTATCGCACCAACGATTCCTGGGAGCTCGTTTCCGCCGTCGACGGCCCCAATGGCTGGCCGCTGCTGCACGACGCCGACTACCTCGACGGCCAGCTGCAGGTGCTGACGATTCCGGAAAACTTCGCCGATTTCGCCGCCATTGCGCCCTCTGCCCTCAACGCCATTCGCGCCGCCTTGACTGCGCACTTGCCGGTGCAACTCGAAGCGCCGGGCAACGTGAGTCTGTTTCTCTACGACAATGACACCTTTGTGGTGCAGTCCTTTCGCGACGAAGCGACCGAAGTGACCGTGCTGGTTGATCTCGCGCACACGAGCATCGAAGATCTCGTCACCGGCGAAACGATTGCCGGCGAAACGCGCCCACGTTTTCGCCGCTGGGATCAGCCGCCGGAACCGCACCGCCAAGCGATGACGCTGCGTTTGCCGCCGCATTCGTATCGCGCGTTTCGCCTGCGCTGAAACCGCGCGCTGCGCCCCGCCGTCGTAGGGCGGTGCTTCAGCCCGCACTCGCGCCTGCCTCGGCGCGCATCCCATCCCTCGGAAAACAACAACGCGCCACTTCGCAGATGCGAGCGCGGCGCGTGTCGTAATGGTAACCAACCTTGATGCGTGGATCAGCACAACCGATCCCGCCCGACGACGGAAGCCCGCAGGGACCAAACGCGCCGGATCCGGGGCGAACCGCCGCGCCCACCTCAACCGCCAGGACCGAACAGGTCGTCAAGTTTGCCGCGCAGACTGCGGCTGAGCGGAAGTTTGACACCGTTTTCCAGCAGCAACGCGTAGTCGCCGTGCGCGCTCGGCTGCAGCTCCTGAATCCGCGTCCGCGCCACGATGGCGGAGCGGTTGATCCGCACAAAACGCTCGCCGCCCAACCGTTTTTCCAACGCCGCCATCGTGTCGCGCACCATGTGCCGACCGCCGTTGGCCAGATGCAGCAGCACGTAATTGTCCGCCGCCTCCACCCAGAAAATTTCCTCGGGTTTCAAAAACACCACCCGCCCGTCGACCTTGAAGGTGAAGCGGTCGGGCCGGATCTCCTGCTGCGCCACCCGCGCCACCAAGGCATCGAGTTTCTCCTCCGTTTCCGCCCCGGCCCGCGCCTGCAAAAACGTCTCCGCGCGGCGCAAGGCCTGTTGAAACCGCTCCTTGTCGAACGGCTTCAGCAGGTAGTCGACCGCCTGCTGATCAAACGCCGCCAGCGCGAAGTTGTCGTGCGCGGTGGCAAAGATGACCGCCGGCCGTTCGTCCTCCGGCAACCGCGCCAAAACCTGCAGGCCGTTTGCGCCCGGCATCTCGATGTCGAGAAACATCAGGTCAACGCCGCCGGCAGCCAGCCGCGTCGTCGCACTCTCGCCGTCGCCGCATTCGCCCACCACTTCGACCGTCGGTTCCGCCCGCAGCAAACGCAGCAGACGCTCGCGCGCGAGCGGTTCATCATCGACGATCAGAGTGCGCAGTTTGGCCATCGGGGTCGGAAGCAAAGGAATCAGTCGGGGTGTAGCCTGCCGCAGTCGGTTGCGCAGGCAGAATCAGTTTCACCTGCAACCCGCCCGCGGCGGAAGCGTGGCCCAGTTCAAACACTTGCGCATCGCCATATAACTCCCGCAACCGTGAACGCGTGTTGGCCACGCCAATGCCTTCGCGGGAAAATCCCTCCGCCGGCATGCCGACGCCGTTGTCCGCCACGATCAATTCCAGTCGTTCGTCGCGCCGCTGCGCGCGCACCACGATGCGACCGCCCGACTTCAGCGGTTCCACGCCGTGCCGGATGGCGTTTTCCACCAGTGGTTGCAGCACCAGACTAGGCACCGGCCAGTCGCGCACCGCGGGATCGATCTCGATGCTGACGGTGAAGCGGTCGCGAAAACGGATGCGCTCGATATCGAGATACTTTTCGATGAAAGCGACCTCGTCGCGCAGTCGCGTCATCGGCTGGCCGGACTGATTCATCGTCAGCCGCAACAGCTCGCTCAGCCGCACCAGCATGCGATCAGCCGCGTCCACGTCGCTGTGCATGAGCGACGCGATGCCGTTGAGCGTGTTGAACAGAAAATGCGGTTTCAACTGCCGCAGCAGCGCCTGCAGCCGCGCCTCGGTGAGATGTTTTTCCAACTCCAGCGCATGGACCGTGCGCTCATGATATTTGCGATAATAGTCGAGCGCATGACTGGCCGAAAGAATCACGCCGTAGACCAGCAGGTTGAAGGGAAACGTCTTCACCAACAGCGAACGAAACACATCGGCAAACGCCACCGGCTCGTCGATCAGCCAGCCGTGGGCCTGTCCGACCAGCGCCCGCAGCACGACATAGGTCAATGAGATCGCCAGCGCCGCTCCGAGATGAATCAGTCCGACCCGCAACGGCCGCGCCTCGTCCGGCGGATACATCCGCGCGAGCAAAACGATCGGCACCGACAACACCGCCCAGACATACCAGTCGCCCAGCGAATAACTGATCGCTTCGGTCCACGTCACCGACCGGCCGATGAGCGAACTGGAAAGATAAAACTGGCTCGCAAAGGCGAGCCCGACCAGCGTCCACAACACGAGCACGCCGCCGTATCGAAGCCATGAACGCGCACTGCCGGGGTTGCTCATCGGCAGGCAGTTGGTTTGCACCGGCAAACAAAGGCAACAAAGAGTGTGCGCCCCGCCTCCGCTTCGCTAAAGACCTTCTCCGTGCCCCCCGCCCCCGGCAGCAACCGTTCCGTTTCCGCGACCACGCGCCGACCGCGCGCCGCCATCCCGCCGTTGCTGCCCGTCCTGCTGCCGCTCATTCTCGCCGCCATCGCGATCAACGTGCTGTTCGCGGTGTGGTTTCCCGCCGCCAACGAAATTCGCAGCGGACCGGTCGCGCGGTTCACCGACGCCACCCGCACCGCCGGCATCAACTTTGTCCACCGCCATGGCAACAGTCCGTCGCCGACCTCGATCGACGGCGGCGTGGCGGTGTTCGACGCCAACGGCGACGGTCATCCCGACCTGTTTTTCGTCAACGGCGCGCCGTGGCCGTGGGCCGACAACGCCTGGCAGACGCCCGCCACCAGCGCATTGTTGCTCAACGACGGCAGCGGCCGTTTCGCCGACGTCACCGCCGATGCCGGTCTGCGCGTGGTGATGAATGGCATGGCTGCGGTCACCGGCGACTACGACAACGACGGCGATGCCGACCTCTTTGTCACCTGCATCGGCCGCAACCGACTTTTTCGCAACGAGGGCGGCGCCCGCTTCACCGAAGTGACGGACGAGGCCGGCGTCGGCGGCGAGGATCACGACTGGAGCACCGGCGCAGCGTGGCTCGACTACGACGGGGACGGTCAGCTCGATTTGATCGTCACCCACTATCTGCGCTGGCCGCCGGAGTTCGGTCTCGGCGCCGCCTTCAACTTTGCCCGCGTCGGTCGCTCCTACGGCACACCGGTCAGATTCGTCAGCCTCTTCCCCACCGTGCTGCGCAACCGCGGCGACGGCCGTTTCGAGCCGGTGCACGATCAGGCCGGTTTACAGCCAATCGATCCGCTGACCGGATTTCCCCGCGAAAAGACGCTCGCCATCGGTGTGCTCGATGCGAATCAGGACGGCCGCCTCGATCTGTTGCTCACGTTCCACACCGGCGAACCCGCACTGTTCCTCAACGCCGGCAACGGTCGCTTCGCGCCGTGGATTTCCGCCGACGCCGTCCGCCACGAAGGACTCACCGCCGCCATCGCCGCCGCTGGTTCGTTACCCTTTGCCACCGTCAGCAACCGCGACGACCTATTCCCGATGCTGCGTTCCTTTACACCCGATTCGCGCGGGCGGGATTTTGGCAACACGATCGATCTGGTCACAAAACTAGGCCTCGTGCCGCTGGACTACGATCTCGACGGTCGCCGTGAACTCTTTGTCCCGCATGCCGCGATCGAACCGGATCTCGCGCGCATCGCCGACGACAAGCCGTTTCCCTCCGCGCCCGCGTTGTATTGGAATTCTGGAGACAACTGGACGGAGGCCACCCCGGCGCCTGACCAACCGTGGCCCGCCGCCGGTGCCGTGCGCGGCGTCGCCGCGGCCGACTTCGATGGCGACGGCGATCTCGATCTCGCGCTGGCCCGCAACCAGGACGGCGCCGCGTATTGGCGCAACGATCTGCGCCCCGGCCAGCCCTGGCTTCGCGTCAGCCTGCAGGCCACGCGCTCGCACCGTTCCGCGCAGGGCGCCCGCGTCGAACTGCACACGCCGCGTCACGTCAGCATCCGCACGGTCGCACCGGCCCTCGGTTACCTGAGTCAATCCGACGACGCCCTCACCTTCGGCCTCGGCGAAGACGATCGCATCCGCCGCCTCGTCATCCATTGGCCTTCCGGCCAGCGCCAGGAACTGCGCGGCCTCGCGATCAACCAGCACCTGCGGCTGGTCGAGCCGGATTAACCAAATCTTTCTCTTTCTTCTTTATCTTAATCTTTATCCCCGAACTCCGGATGCCTCCAGGCCCGTGGCCGCGGCGTCAGAGAAAGATTAAGATAAAGAAGAAAGAGAAAGATAACATCTCAGTTCTCCCCTGCCCGCCGCGCCGCGCGCGAGGCGCGCCAGCCCACCGCCAGACTTGAGCCGACCATGAGCAACGCCGCCACGACCGGATGCAGGATGCCGGTGGCCGCCAGCGCCATGCCGGCCACGTTGTAACACGCGGCAAATCTCAGATTACCGTGAATGCTGCGGCGCACCCGACGGGCGATTCGCATCGCCACCGGCAGCACCCGCAGATCGTCGCCCAGCATGGTCGCACCCGCCGCCGCACGGGCGAGATCGGCCCCGCGACCAATCGCAATCGCCCCCGCGGCCGCACTCATCGCGGCGGCGTCGTTCACGCCGTCACCCACAAAAATCACCGTGCGACCGGCCTCCGCGAGCGCACGCACGCGGGCCGTTTTTTCCGTCGCACTCAGGCCCGATCGCACCGGCACGGGCAAGCCGGGGGGCGGCTGGGGATCGCCGGTCAACACCTCAACCGCAATGCCGTCGCCGTCCCATTGCGCCAAGGCATCCGTCATGCCTTCACGCCAACGCTCGCCCAATGCGATCGTGGCCGCGAGCGTGCCGTCGACGGCGACGAAAATGGATTTCGCCTCCGCTACCGGCTCCGATTGCGCAATCCCCAGCAGACTCCATTCACCGATGCGCACGTCGTGGCCGGCCACGTTCGCCACCACCCCGCGGCCGGCCACGATTTGGCGCGACGCGATCGCCAGCGTTTCGCCGCCGCCATTTTCCGTGATCGCATTCGTCAACGCCTTGGCCACCGGATGCTGCAGATCACGTTCCACCGCCACGACCGCCGCCCGCAGCCAGGTTTCGCGCGCGATCCAATCCGGCTCGAACGCCCAGCCGGTCACCACCATCTGCGCTTCGGACAACGTCCCCGTTTTGTCGATACACACCGTGTCGCCGCGCGCCAGCGCATCGAGCGTGTCGCCGGTGCGCGCGACCACACCGAGTCTGGCCAGTTCCGCCAACCCGCTCCACACTGCGATCGGCGTGGCCAGGCCCATCGCGCACGGACACGCGACCAGCAACACGGCCATGGCGTTGAACAACGCGTCCGGCCACGGCCCCTGCGTCAGCCAGAACAAAAAGGTGCCGAGACTGATCGTCACGACCGCGGGCAAAAAGATTCGCATCAACCGATCCGCCTGATCCTGCAGCCGACTCGGCGCGACCCGGGCCCGCTCGACTTCGCTCAGGATACGATCGAGTCGCCGCGGTCCCGGCGTCGGCGCGATTATCAAATCGCCGTCCACCGCATGCGTGCCCGCCAGCACCACATCACCCGGGCCGCGCGGCACCGGCTGCCACTCTCCGGTCAGGGCCGTTTCACTGACATAACTGCGGCCCCGCGTGATCGTGCCGTCGACACCGATGCCTTCGCCCGGCGCCACCTGCACGCGATCTTCCGGCAACACTTCGTCCACGTGTTTTTCCCTCGTGCCGCCGGAGTCGTTCAACACCCGCACGGTGCCGAACGCTTCGCGGGTGCGATCGACCGCCGAGAGCGCGGCCAGCCGACTGCGCGCCCCGATCATCTTGCCCACTGTGTGCACGGCGATCAGCACCGCCACGACTTCATAATAAATCGCCCCCGTGCGGGTGAACGTGCTCACCAGCGAACCCGCCAACGCGCCGCTGAGCGTGACCAGAAACAACAAATCGATACTGACCCGGTGCTCGCGCAACGCCCGCCATGCCGCCGAAACCATGTCGCCGCCGAGAAAGACGAGCACGCCCAACGCCGCGATCATCAACCCGCCGTGCACGACCCAATACCCCGCGCCATCGGCCGGCGTGACGTTGACCGCCAGCCCGAACACCATCGCCTGACCGGCCACCGCCATACCGATGCCTATTCGCAACCAACCCCGCGCCACCAGCCGCGCATCGGCCTGCAGTCCCGGTTCCGTGAGCGCGGGATCGGTCGTCGTCACGGGGCGACGTTGAGCGCAAACGGCACGTAGGCGTCCTCGCCATCGAGCACCACCTGCGCCCAGATCACGTAGTCGCCGGCCTCCGGAATCGTGACCTGAAAATGCAGCGTCGGCGTCAGCGCATCGAGTTGCAGATTCAGATCGGTTTCCTGCGGATGCAGGTGGGCAAAGCCACTGCGTTCATGATCAAACGCGACCAGATGGGCGAACGCGCCCATGACTTCGCCGAGCACGACCTCGCGTCCATCGCGACGCGAGATCTCCAGTGATAGATCGAGGGGCGTGCGGGCCTGCGCCTGGGTGCGGTCGTAGCGCAGATCGAACTGATACACCGTCGGCGCCGGCGCGGTGCCGCGTTCACTGCCGCTGCCGCCGACCACGAGATCGGCGCTGGCGTAGAGTCCACGCGCCGTCACCGCCGGCGTGAAATCGGCAAACAACCGATAAGTCCCCGCGCGATGCGGTGTGAAGGTGACGGTCCATTCACCGGGCGTTTCCGTCGGTTCCGGATGCAGGTGATGATAATCCTCCAAAGTCGGATCGACTGCCATGACGTGCAGTTTTCGGGTGTGCGCCACCAGCAGGTCGACCGGCGCGATCGGTTTGCCAGTCGAGGTGGCCAGCTTGAGCGTGAAGGTCGTGGCCACATCCGCCGACACTTCGCCGGGAGAGACGGCGAACGTGACCGGCGAGCGCACGGTCGTGACGGGCAAAAACTGCGGCGCGGCCGGATCGCAGAACTCGAGCACGTTGCCGCCTTCGAGCCGGAAGTCGCCGTGGTTCAGATTGGTGCCGGTGGGCATCCAACGGAACAGCGCAAAGACGGCCAGCGCGCCGAGACTCAGCCAGATGATCTGGCGGCGTTGCGCGGGAGAAATCGGCGCCCGGCCGGACGCGGGAGCGGTGGAGGCGGAGTCGTTCATCGCACGATCTTGCGGACGAATTGTTGCGGGTCCCACTGGCTGCCATCGGCGCGGTCGATGATGCGACCCTTTTCGTCGATCAGCAACGTCGTCAACGTGTGGGCAATCAACGGACCGTCGACCTCGGCCAGCACGCCGAACTGACGCAACAGATCCTTGATGGCTGATTCCGGGCCGGTGAGGAAACTGTAGTTGGCGGTGTCGATGCCGCGGGCCTCGGCGTAATCGCGCAGCACACCGGGCGTGTCGAACTCGGGATCAAAGGTGATGGAAATCAATTCCAGGCGTTCACTCTTCCCGGCCGCTGCCACCGCTTCCTGGACCGTCATCATGTGAGTGACCGCGGCCGGACACATGGTGGCGACCGGGCAGCGGGTGTAGATGAAGTTGAGCAGAATCTTTTTGCCCCGAAACCGGTTCACATCGACGACGGCGCCGGTCTGATCGTAGAGCGCGAAGTCGGGCAGGTTCTCGCCCACGGCACGGTAGGCCTTGCCCCCGCGAATGGTGGTGTCCTGTCGCAAATCGGCGGCGGCGGCGGCGATGCGCGAGGCCGCGACATCATCCAGCACCCAGATGTGCGCGAGGGAGAACTTGTCGTTGGGCTCTTCGATCAGGCGGGCGCGGATGTGTTGGCCTTCCTTGAGATTGGCGAGATCGCCGGGGCCGATTTGAAACTCCATCACCATCGCCGGCATGTAGTCCGGAATCTCGGCGTGATCGACCAACGCGGTGCCGCGCTCGGGATCGAGTTTCACGATCTGGCCCGTGACCGGGCGTCCGGGCACCTCGAGCCGTTCGGGCGCCGCGGCCTGATCGGATCGCGGCGAACAGCCGGCAAACGTCAGCACGATGCCGGCGGCGGTTAGCGAAATCCATTTGCGTGTGAAGCGCCGGTGGGCGTGCTGCATGGCTTCACCGATTCCCCGGAGGTTAGATTTGTCAAAGGGAATGCAGCCGGTAGGGTGGCCGATTCTTCCCGCCGTTTCCCGCTCCCGTCATGTCACCGCCGTCCACCTCCGCCCGCTCCTCCGCCTATCAACCGGGCCTCGCCTGGTTTGTTGCGCTCGGCAGCGTGTGGGTGTTTGTGCTGGTGATGCTGGGCGCGTTCACCACCAGCATCGGGGCCGGGATGATTTTCCTGGATTGGCCGCTGTCCAACGGCTCGCTCAATCCGGAGGGCTGGTTGAGCGACATCATGATGTTTGCCGAGCATTCGCACCGGCTGAGCGCGGGCATGATGAGTTTCATCACCATCGCGATCGGTTGGCTGGTGTGGCGACGCGATGCCCGCGGCTGGATGCGTCGGGTGGGTTGGTTTGCAGTGGCACTGGTTTTTGTGCAGGCGCTGGTGGGTGGGCTCCGGGTGCTGCTCGATCACATCTTCGTCGACTCGGTCAGCGTGGGACGGCTGTTCGCCATGCTGCACGCCGTGCTCGCCCAGGTTTATGTGTGCACGTTGCTCACGCTCGCGCTCGGGGTTTCCCGGCCCTGGATCGAACGTCCGGTCGGGCGCATCGGCCCGACGGTCGCCCGACTCGGGCGCTGGTGCTGCGGCCTGCTGCTGCTGCAACTGGCCATCGCGGCGGTGATGCGTCACAGCTACGCGGGCATGGCGATCCCGACCTTTCCGCTCAGCACGGCCGAAGGCGATCTGCTGCCGCAGTTTTGGAATTTCCGCGTCGGCATCCACTTCGCCCACCGCGTGATGGCGGTGGTGCTCACCGTGGCGCTGATCGCGTTTGCCGTGCGGGTGTGGCGGGACGCGGAGGCACCGCACGGGCTGAAGCTCACGGCCGGCGGGGTGATTGGTCTGCTCATCGTGCAGATTTCGCTCGGCGCCTCGGTCATCTGGATGGCGCGCGATCCCTATGTGACGACCGGTCACGTGCTGGTGGGCGCACTGCTGCTGGCCACGACCTATGGCGCAACGCTGTGGACGGCCCGCGGCGAAGGCGGCGCGACGGCAAAACCGGAGAACGTATGAGCGAAACGGATACGGCAGTTTCTCCGGTTCCCGGCGGACGTTTCGGCGATTACCTCGAGTTGACCAAACCGCGGCTGAGCATGCTGTCGGTCATCACCGCGATGGTCGGCTATCTCGTGGTCGATGCGCCGTGGGATTGGCTGCATTTCCTCGCCACCATGATCGGCACCTCGGCCTGTGCCGGCGGGGTGGCAGCACTGAATCAATGGATGGAGCGCGACACCGATGCGCGCATGGGTCGCACGGCGGACCGGCCGATCCCCTCCGGCAAGGTGCCTGACGGGGCGGCCTTTGTGCTCGGCTGGGGGCTGTGTCTGGGCGGACTAGCCCTGCTGTTTGCGCTCGCCAGCGCGCTGGCGGCGACCTTTGCCCTCGCCACCATCATCACCTATCTCGCCTGGTATACGCCGGCCAAGCGCTGGTCGCGCTGGAGCACGGAAATCGGCGCGATCGCCGGTGCGTTTCCGCCCTTGATCGGCTATGCGGCGGCGCACGGCGGCATGGAACCGCTCGGCTGGGTGTTGTTCGGCATCCTGCTGTTCTGGCAGATCCCGCACTTCATGGCCATCGCCTGGACCTACCGTGACGACTATTCGGCGGTGGACTTCCCGATGTTGCCGGTGCGGGACAGTGAAGGCGGAAAAGTCGCGCTGTGGTCGCTGGTCAACACCGTGGCGGTGGTGGCGGTGAGCGCCCTGCCGACCCTGCTGGGCGACGCGAGCTGGATCTATTTCGGGGCGACCCTCGTGCTGGGCGTGTGGTTTTTGATTCGGGCGGCGGGTTTTGCGCGCCGTGAGAATCGTGATGCGGCGGCCCGCAAACTGTTCTTCGCCTCCATCGGCTGGCTCCCGCTGCAACTCGGGGCACTGGTCGTCGACCGATTGTTTTTGTCATGAGCGTTTCCGACATCCCCGCCCTCAATGCGGCGCTCAACGGCCTCGCCACGCTGCTGATGACCGCCGGATTCATCTTCATTAAAACGGGACGACGCGACGCGCATCGCGCCATGATGCTGTCGGCCGGCGCGGTTTCAGCCGTGTTCCTCATCGGCTACGTGACGCACAAAGTGTTGGTGCGGGGCGTGCACACACCCTTCGGCGGCGAAGGTGCGATCCGCACAGTGTATTACGTGATGCTGATCACCCATATCATCCTCGCCATCAGCATCGCCTACCTCGTGCCGCGCACCTTCTGGTTCGCGATCAAGGGCAACTTCGAACGGCACAAGGCCTGGGCGAAGTGGACGTTTCCAATCTGGTATTACGTCAGCATCACCGGCGTGCTGGTCTACTTCTTCCTCTACCAGTGGTGGCCCGCGGCCTGAACAGGCTGGGATTTTCGATTTTTGAATCTGGATTTTGGATTGAGGGGCCGGTGCGGGCGCAAAAAAGCCGGGGCGACTCGCGCCCCGGCCAATCGAGAATCAAGAATCGAAAATCAAAAATCCGTTCACTCAGTGACGACCAGCACGCCCTTCATACCGGCCATGAAGTGGGCCGGGAAGCTGCAGAGGTAGACGTATTCACCGGCCTCGGCGGGAACGGTGAAGGTGATAGAATCGGTCTCGCCCGGGCCGAGGAGTTTGGTGTGCGCGAGGATTTTGTCCGCCATCGCCTTCGGAATGTATTCGTTGTCGCGCGCGGTCATGGCGGCGTTGGCGAACTGGGCCGCGTTGGCGGCCTTGGCCAGAACGACCAGGTTGTGCCCCATGGCGTTCTTCGGCAGCTTGCCGACGTTATCGAGCTGGATGGTGAGCTCGGTGCCGGCCTTGGCCTCGATCTTCACCACATCGAACTTCATGGTATCGCCCGCCTGACCACCACGGTCTTGGACTCAGCCGTGGCGAAAGCGGCCACGGAAAACATCAAGGCGAACACGG